>JAROAZ010000170.1 GCA_029432775.1 Pontiellaceae bacterium B12227
TACGCAGGCGGCAATACAGCCACGGTCTATGATCGGAACTGGAATAAAGTCGCAGAATTTAGGGTTCGGAAGAAAAACTATTCCATCGGCAAAGGTCTGACGGAAGTCTCTGTCAGCGCAAAGAATGATCAACGGCCCTGGATGGAGATCCAGTGCATGACAGAAGGAAAACCGCTTCGAATCCCGAAGCTGAAAGGTGGCGCAGAGAAATGAGAAAAAGATATTCATATTGTTTGCTGACCTGCTTGCTTTCCTTCGGCGGATTTGTAGAGCCGGCTTTCCCATCGGAGTCTTCAAAAATGGATTGGTGGAATAATGCCAAGTTCGGGATGTTTATCCACTGGGGGCCTTCAAGTGTGGCCGGTGTGGAAATCAGCTGGGCTCGTGCATCCCATCCGTTCGATCAT
>JAROAZ010000171.1 GCA_029432775.1 Pontiellaceae bacterium B12227
TACGCAGGCGGCAATACAGCCACGGTCTATGATCGGAACTGGAATAAAGTCGCAGAATTTAGGGTTCGGAAGAAAAACTATTCCATCGGCAAAGGCGTGACGGAAGTCTCTGTCAGCGCAAAGAATGATCAACGGCCTTGGATGGAGATCCAGTGCATGACAGAAGGAGAACCGCTTCGAATCCCGAAGCTGAAAGGTGGTGTAGTGAAGTGATAAAAAGCTATTCACTTTTCTTACTCATCGGGTTGCTTTCCTTCGGCGGATTTGTCGAATCGGCTTTCCCATCGGAGTCTTCAAAAATGGATTGGTGGCATAATGCCAAGTTCGGGATGTTTATCCACTGGGGGCCTTCAAGTGTGGCCGGTGTGGAAATCAGCTGGGCTCGTGCATCCCATCCGTTCGATCAT
>JAROAZ010000172.1 GCA_029432775.1 Pontiellaceae bacterium B12227
ATTGACCTTCAATCATTTGAGACTTTTATGTCAGAGCGTGATCTGGTGCCTGAAAGGCACCGGTCATTTTATGCCCGGTGGGTTTGGCGCTTTTTGCAGTCGGAATTAAATGCGTCAACGCTTTCGGAGCAGGATCAGGTGACCGGTTTTCTGGATCAGCTGACGCGGGATCCTTCGGTGGAAGAGTGGCAGGTGAATCAAGCTGAACGAGCGGTTAAACTCTACTTAAATGTATTTCTTCCGGAGGATAAACGTGCTCGGCCGGCGTTGGAGACGCTGGCGGCGGCAGAGCGGCCTGCGGATGTTCCGCAAGAGGCGGTTAAGGCCGGAATGAAAATGCGGGAGCTGTTGCGGCTGCGTCATTATGCCTACCGCACGGAGCAGACCTATCTGGAATGGGT
>JAROAZ010000173.1 GCA_029432775.1 Pontiellaceae bacterium B12227
TTGGTCAACCCGATCCGGCTCGGGTATTTGCCGGTCATGATGCTGGCGCGCGTCGGCGAGCACACCGGATTCGCCGCATAGGCATTGCTGAAAAACACGCCCTGCTTTGCCAGCGCGTCTACGTTCGGTGTTTCGTAAAACGTACTTCCTGTTATCCCTAGATCCGCCCAGCCCAAGTCGTCGATCAAGATCAAGACCACATTTGGCCTCCGCTCCACAGCTGTTGCCGACACCAACGGGATCATCAAATTAAAAGAAAGGGCAACCATGGCACCCGTTGTTATCATCCTCATTCTACTTCTCCTATTTATTTCCATGTTGGTTAAACAGTACCGCCCAACCTCATCTGGCTCAGCGGGATTTTGACTATAAAATGCATGCGACCGGTCAGAGATTCTC
>JAROAZ010000174.1 GCA_029432775.1 Pontiellaceae bacterium B12227
TTGGTCAACCCGATCCGGCTCGGGTATTTGCCGGTCATGATGCTGGCGCGCGTCGGCGAGCACACCGGATTCGCCGCATAGGCATTGCTGAAAAATATACCTTCTTTCGCCAGAGCATCGATATTCGGTGTTTCGTAAAACGTACTTCCTGTTATCCCTAGATCCGCCCAACCCAGATCGTCGATCAGCATCAAAACCACATTTGGCCTCCGCTCCACAGCTGTTGCCGACACCAGAGGGATCATCAAATTAAAAGAAAGGGCAACCATTGCACCCGTTGTTATCATCCTCATTCTACTCTTCATATTTATTTCCATGTTGGTTAAACAGTACCGCCCAACCTCATCTGGCTCAGCGGGATTTTGACTATAAAATGCATGCGACCGGTCAGAGATTCTC
>JAROAZ010000175.1 GCA_029432775.1 Pontiellaceae bacterium B12227
CACCAAATTCCTGCCTCGCCTGGTTATTATGTGCCCCGTACAGCCATGAGTAGTCAAATTCCGGCTTCGGTTGGTTACTATGTTCCACATCAGGGCGCCATCAATCAAATCCCGGCTTCGCCCGGTTATTATGTGCCTAGTGAAGGAGCGTCCGCACAAATTCCCGCTCCGATCGGGAAATACGCGTCCGCGTTTGGCCAAAGCGTGGCCTATAACGCACCGCCAGGAACGTATACTCCAACCATCGGGACAGCGAGCTTGTCCGTGGCCGAACCCGGATTTTATGCGCCCGGAGGAGGGAATCACCAAATTCCTGCCTCGCCTGGTTATTATGTGCCCCGTACAGCCATGAGTAGTCAAATTCCGGCTTCGGTTGGTTACTATGTTCCACATCAG
>JAROAZ010000176.1 GCA_029432775.1 Pontiellaceae bacterium B12227
CAGCCGCGCAGTTCGGTACCCACTCGGTATCGCTGCTGGCATCGAATGTCGTGGGTGTTGCAACCCAGAGCTATGATGTCGTGGTGGCCGGCACGGTGCCGTCAATCACATCGGATGCCGTCACCAACGTGGTGGCCGAACAGCTCTACAGTTATGATGCTGATGCCACCGGTATCCCGTCCGCCTCGTTTATGCTGGACCTGGCTCCGTCGAACATGACCGTGAATGCGACCAACGGTCTGGTTGAGTGGACGCCGTCGGCTGCCCAATTCGGTACCCACTCGGTTTCCCTGCTTGCATCGAATGTCGTGGGTGTTGCAACCCAGAGCTATGATGTCGTGGTGGCCGGCACGCTTCCGGTTATTACCTCCGATGCGATCACCAACGTGGT
>JAROAZ010000177.1 GCA_029432775.1 Pontiellaceae bacterium B12227
GTCCTTTGGGAGGAATTAATGGCCGCCCTCGGCTATAAAAATAACAAAGCCCCCTTCCGGAAACTCGCAACCACCCTCCCGCTCGCCCGTCTGCGTTCACTGGCCGCCACGCCCCTCGAAGCCTATGCCCTTCTGCTCGGCCTCTCCGGCCTGCTGCCGAAAAATACCGATCCAAAATGGACGCCCGAAACCAAAACCTTCATCCGCGCCGTATGGGACGTCTGGTGGAAACAATCCGGAGACCTCCATGAACTCGCCTTGTTAAAATCCGACTGGACCCTCGCCGGAATCCGTCCTGCCAACCACCCCGTCCGCCGACTCATGGCCGCCGCCCACTACGCCTTCCAGACATTGGAAATTTCCAACGACTGGAAACGCCTTAC
>JAROAZ010000178.1 GCA_029432775.1 Pontiellaceae bacterium B12227
TGGGAGGACTTGATGAGCAATAGTATCCAGCAGCTTTTCCGCACCCACAGCGCGGCCTATCTCGAACAGTATGGCGAGCGTATGCCTGCCAACCACAAGAAGGTGATCCACGCCATCTGCAACTGCGGCACTGGCGTTTTCGGACAACACTCCTTCTCGTGCGACGGTTGCGGTAAGCTCCACTCCGCCGACGGTTCGTGCGGCAACCGGCACTGCCCGACCTGTCAGGCGGGGAAGTCGGCCGAATGGTTGAACAAGCAGATTCAAAAGGCGCTGCCGGTGAACTATTTTCTCATCACCTTCACCGTGCCCTCCGAGCTGCGCGAGCTCATCCGTTCCAATCAGAAGGCGGCCTATTGCGCGCTCTTCAAGGCGGCCTCCGG
>JAROAZ010000179.1 GCA_029432775.1 Pontiellaceae bacterium B12227
GATGGATATTCAGATAACGATGAAGTACACTTCAGTGAATCCGCCTATCTTAAATTAGGAAGTGCGATGGCTTATGCCATGCTTGGTCTGGAACCCGTGGGCTATGCCGAATGGGCTTCCTTTCATACGATTACCGGTGGTCCCGATGAAGATGATGACGGCGACGGCTATTCAAACCGGAGTGAATATGCCCTAGACGGCAATCCGGCGAATACACCAGATTTTTCGTTGTCCATTGTTGATGGATTTCCTACCTATTCCGTGCCGCGCAATCTGGCGGCAAGCGACACCTTCCTAGCGATCGATTTTTCTTTCGATCTCTTTGATTGGACCAGTCAACCGCCGGATCGGGTGTCCAGTATGATGCAATCGAACGGAACTTC
>JAROAZ010000017.1 GCA_029432775.1 Pontiellaceae bacterium B12227
CGCGCGCTGCCCATTGCCGACGTTGCGGATATCGACCACCCAGTCGGGGTCCCACGCGCATGGCGGCGCAACGAGTCCGGCCTGTTTGAGCTCCTTGGGCTGCCCCCCTTAAACTATGACATTTAAAATGTGAAATCTCTCAGTAAGATAAACCTGAACATGGGAGATGAACATGAAGAAGAAGCGTTATTCCGAAGTGCAGATCATCGGGATTCTGAAAGAGAACGAAACGGGCATCCCGTGGGGCATTCGTCCGCCACACCCTGCAAACATTGGGCGCAATGGAGCGTTCGAATCCCACCCCGAATAAATGAGTTTAATTCGTCAGCGAGCCGAGTTCGCGGGCTAGTTCGACGGCGATCTGCTCTTTTTGGCAGTTGGAGCGCGTGGTTTGCAGCGAGACATCGAGGATGCGTTCGCGGATCAGCATGAGGTCGCGCAGTTCTTCCAGTCGTCCGGTGTTCATCGTTTCGAGATCGGTATTCAGCTGGTTCAGTAACGGTTTGATGCGATCGTTCCGGTTGTTGTCCTGTCCGTAGTAGGACTCGGCTGATTTCATGAGCACTCTGAGCCGATGTTCAATGATGGAGCGATGCAGGTTTTTTGCGGACTCGGTGAGCAGTTGTTCCTGCTGGAAAACAGCGATGTCGGGATTGCGCGTTCCCCATGGGAGGACGAAGGAGGCTGAAAGACCAATGGTGTTTTCGCCGTTGTTATAGTCCACCTCATAGAAGGGCTGGATATATTTCAGCCGGAAGCCGTCGTCGGAAACGGCGACTTCTTCGGCGGCCTGCAGTGAGCGGTATTGCAGGTCGAACTGTTTGTAGTCGGAACGGTTGGAGAGGGCCTGCTGCATGAGTGTATTGAATTCGGTTTCTTTCGGCATGCCGACCAACGCTGTGGTGGACATTTTTTCCAGGTCGGCCCCGTGGCCCAACAGCAGACGAAGCTCCTGCTTAATATCGAGTAAATCGTGTTTGACCTGCTCGTGGTTGTTGACGAGTTCGAGATAGAGGCTGTAGAGCTTGGCGCGTTCGGTTACGGTCAGCTGGTTGAGTTCAACACCTTCGTTGGCTTTTTCGAGATAGGGCTCCAGCCACTGCAGCTCTTCGTTGAATACTTCGAGCTGTTTGTTAAACATGCGGTATTCGCAAAATCCGCGGTAGACATCGAGCAGCTCATCCCATTCGAGGGCCGAGACGCGGAGCTGTTCTGATTGAGCAACGAGCATGAGTTGCTCCCGCAGTTTATCTTTGTTCCAGCGGTCGGGCAGATACATCCGAAGCGCCACACCCACTTCGCTGTCGGTGATCCTGGGGCGAAGTTCCATGCCGAACTCGGATCGGCTTTTGGCCTGGGCGCGGGCCTGCTCGGCCGCAGTGGCTTCATCGAGAATCACCCGTTCGGACCGGCTCTGAACCTGTGCTTTCAGCTCGCCGTTTTGCATCAGGGTATCGAGGTCCTGCCCGTTGGAGAGGGCCGGAGCGATCAGGAGGGGAGCTAATAATAAAAACCGCGTACTTTGCATCATCTTTTTCCCATCCACTGATCCAGAATGGAAATATCCGGAACGACAACCACCTGCTCGCCGGGCACGAGCTCGGTGCCGGCATCGAGTTCAATCACGATGCGGCGGCCGCGCAGAATCTGATCGCCAAAGCCGGTGAAGACCGGAAGTTTGCGAATGTCGGCAGTCACAGTTTGCACTTCGCCGTGATGGACCGCGCGGCTGGCGGAGGAAATAATCCGGCAGCGTTCGCCCTCTGCAATGTCCATGCGCTTTTCCTCCGGCATGAAGGCAATGATGCGGGAGGTGGAAACATTGCTGATTCGAACCACGGGGTCGCCGGTTTCGACCACATCGCCGGGCTGATGCAGGACTTCGGCCACGACGCCGGCAGTGCGGGCGGTCAGTCGGCACTGCGCAACCTGAAGGGCTTTGAGTTCGTCCCCGCTGTACAGATCGGAATCGGCTTCAATCAGCTTCAGCCGTTGTTCCAGCTGGGCAATCAGGTTGGGATAGTGCGCGAGCACATCTTTAGTGGCGGCAATCTGCGGCCGGACATCTTCCACATCCTGTTCGAGGATCAGGTTTTTGGAGCGGAGCTCTTCTGTGCGGGCCCACTGGCCTTCCAGTGCCTTCAGTTCGGCGGCGGTTTTGGCCTCTTCGAGTTTGAGGCTTTCAATGTCGACACGGATGGACTGCACCTTATCGCGTGTTTTCATGAGCGAGGCCTGGTCCATCAGCAACTCAGAGGCGAGCGTTTCGTTATCCAGCTCACCAATGAGCTGTCCTTCATGAATCGGATCGCCGAGATTGACCAGCAATGACTTCAGCCGGCCGCTTTCGAGCGGGGAAATATATTCGTAGGTTCGTTCAGCGACTCCATAGAAGCGCACACGGTGCATGCCGCCGGGCAGCATCACCAGCACGGTGATTGCGGCGGCCATCCAGATGAGCCAGGGCCAGCCGTTGAACAGCTGACGTATGAGGTTGCGGCGGCGATGGCGAAGGGCAGGGCGTTTGAATTCTTTATTTTTCATGGTCTGTCCTCCTTACAGTTCAACGGTTGTGCGCTGCATCACCAGATTGACTTCCGCAATGGAGTCGACCGCTTCGAGTTTCTTCACCAGATCCACCTGATAGGAGGGATCGATGAGGCGGACCTGATAGGAGTATTCCAGCAGGTCGCCCTGAACCGCTTCCCGCATGGCGAGCAGGGTGTAGGCGGAGCAGCACTCGGCCATTACCGTGTCCACCACGCCGCGCGCTTCGTCGTTGTCGGATTCGACCAGGAAGCGAAGCATGGCTTCGTAGCGCCGGTGGGTGGCGAAGGGAGCCCAGTGCAGCAGGACAATGACGGAACTCAACAGGAAACAACCGGTGACGGCGACGGCGAACATGCCGGCCCCGCAGGCAATGCCGAGGCCGAGCGCGGCGAAGAGGAACATCATATCGCGCGGGTCCCGGACGACCGTTCGGAAGCGAATGAGAGACAAGGCCCCGAGCACGCCGATGCCGCGGGCCAGGCTGTCGCCCATGGACATCATGACCATGCAGGTGATCATGCCGCCGAGAATCAGGGTGTGAACGAATGACCGCGAGTAGGAGAGCGACTGGAAGGTCACCTGATACAGTTTGGCCACGACCGAACATAAAACAAAACTCAGCAGCATGGCTGAAATGACGTGTTGAAGGCTGAGGCTTTGCGAGCTGCCTGCTGCCGATAATAGATCTGTCCATCCACCGTTCATTACTTCTTCCCCTTACATATCTTCCATAAATTCATCGGCAAAGGGGGCTTCTCCTTTGCCGGTTAACAGGTTTTCCATCCAGATTGCTGTGGAGTATTTACAGTTCCCGCAGCGGATCAAATTAAATTCCTGCACGAGAGCAATCATCCAGGTGGGCACCTGCTCTGTACATTTTACTTCCAGCACCAGGGTGGAATCCTTGCGATTGCGCACGAGGCCGCTGTCCATTGAAATAAAGCGGCCGCCGACGCCCCAGCCATACATATCGGTTACCGGTTGGTAGCAGAGTTTGGAATCGAAGGTGATGCGTGCGTAATGATCAAAGAGACCGGAATAGGCTTCCCGGCTGTAGTGCACATACACCAGCGGTTTTGCATCGATCTCATTGGTCAGCCGGACAAATTCGCGGAAGGCTTCACGTTCCTTAATGGATTTCAGGTTGAGTTCATCAACATGTTTCTTGAGGATCCCCGGTTTCCAGGCTTCGAACGGAATACAGGCACGCGATTTAATGACTCGGTCGAAAAATTTGCGTTTAATCTCTAAAAAGACCGGGGCATCGCCGGGCGGTTTTCCATAGGTGCGAACGCGCAGTTTAAAACGATGGGCCGCTTCCCATTCCTTTGCATAGTGCAGCGAGAGGGCATCGGAGTCCATCTGGAGCGTGTTAATGAAGTATTGGCCGCCGGCTTTTTCGCAATGTTTATCCATTTCACAGTAGGGTTGGATAAACTGCTTGATGGGCTCTACGAGGTGGCGCGGAATAATATACTTGGCCTCAAACCGATCCAGTTCGGTTGAAAAATCAGCACTTTCAAATTTTTGACTGTGTCTATTTATCATGCGTCAGTTGTATTTCCAGTTTCACCGCCGTCGAACCCGGTTTCCGTATTCAATTTTGAGAGGATTGCATAAACTCCATTAAGATTACATTAAGTCCTATTTCAATTCAATGGTTGCGCGGGTGAAAACGGTCGGCCCGTCCGGCGACTGTTCGGTCGTCAGAATGGTGCCGTTTCCCGGAATCTCTGTTGCTCCGGAAACCGGGCCCCATACCGTTCCGGTTAAGCTATGCAACTGCTGCAGCGTGTAAAGACGCTTCAGTCCGAAATCGGTGGAGGGGTCTGTTTTGCGGGTCGGGATGGAGACTTCAACCCGGCCGTTCTGCAGCAACTGAATACTCAGGCTGGCAAAATCGTCCCGATTGGTCGGATTGGTGCCGGCGATGAATTCGGCCAGGTTATTCTGCCCGTCGGCATCGAAGTCGTCTGTTTCGCCGGATAACGGGGCGGCAGGAGAGCCGAAATAGGTCGTTTTCCAATCATCGGAAAGTGTGGTGATGCCCGCCGCGGAGAGGGGGGACGATCCGGGGGTGCCGTTGCCGTCGGCGGCGCGCCACGAAACAGGATCGTTGGCCGGGGCGGTTGTGCTGATCCGTTCGATGGACTGCCCGGCGTTAATGACCGGCCACGGGGCGATGGGTTTGTAGTTCACGGACTCGATTTGGATTTGCGGCACCAGGGCGGGTTCCGGATTGCCGGGATAGTTCAGCCGAATGTGCTCGCCGCCGTTGTTCAGGTTTCCATCCATTGGACCGAATACATCGATTTCCATCGGGACGGAATACTGTATGCGAAAGGCGAGGGGGTTGGTTGCGCAGACAATCAGAAACTCGCCGGAGTCCAGTGTGGTTCCGGTCGGGAATGTGAAGCTCGCCGCATCGGTGAGCGACCAGCCGTTGGTCGGGTATGCGGTGTCGTAGAGCGAAACCGGTTCCGTGCCGGCGTTGTAGAGCTCGATGTATTCCGTTTTTCCAAGGGTTGGAAAATATTTGATTTCGCTGATCAGCACCGGCCCGCTTTTCGGTTCGCTGTTTTCCATGCCGGCGGTCTGTGCGGCCATGGGGATAAACTGGGCATCGCCTTCGCTGTCGATCCAGCGCCCCAGAGAAACATCTTTTCCGGAGGCGTTGAAATCGTGGCTGACCTGATAGCCCTGCAGAGTCCCGTCGGAGAGGGCTTTGCTCAGGATGATCTCATCGCCAAGCTCGCTGAGGGCGAATGCATCCGGTCCGCTGTTGAACTGACTTTCATGGAGAACAATAAATCCGTCGGCCGGCAGCAACGTGCTGTTGGGCAGGGCATATTTTTTCAGGTTGTTCCAATCATCGGAAAGAAACCAGTGGCTGAGGTCGATCACGGAAGAAGTCATGTTCCTGATTTCAACCCAGTCGCCGCCGGTGTCGGAATGCGCCAGCACTTCATTAATGATGACGGATTCCGGAGCCAGATCGATGTCGGCGTTGCCCGGTGATCCGCCTGTATTCAGGCTGGGACGCCAGGACGCTTTGTAGTTCCAGGCGGCTGCGTTGGTCTGAGAAGGATCAATGAGCGTGAGCGAGAACCCTTTTCCGTCGGTGTTGTCGTACCAGTCGTCGTTATATTCGAACCGCTGAATGGTTTCACCTCGGGCATCTTCGAGTTCGACGGAATCGTTGCCGTTGGCCAGATAACCGGCGAAGGGGCCGAGGACGGTCATACCGGCGGTGTTGTAGTGCAGGGCAAACTCAACCGGATCGCTGGCGACGACAACGTAGCCGCCGGCGGGAATGGTGACGGCGGGGTTGGTGAAGACCAACCCTTCAGAGAAAAAGGTTCCGCCAATGTTCAGCGGACCGGTGCCGATGTTTTTCAGTTCGACAAACTCAAGGCGATCTTCTGTTAAGTCGGAGCCGTCGGGCAGGGCCGGGTGATACATGACCTCGGTGATGCGCAGGTAGCGCTGGGTATTGCTGAGGTCCTCCGCCCAGGTCTCGGTGTCTTTCAGCGTGCCGGCGGCATCGTAGAGCTCCAGGGTTTCGCCGCGGCTGGACAGCATGCCCTTATAGCTGCCTTGCACAAACCGCTTTTCGCCGCCTTTGGGAGAAACGGAACGGCTGCGGAAGGCGCCGGTGTCGGGGGAGACATAAAAATAGTCATTCGGCAGGACGACGCTTCCGCTTCTGAAAACATGCGTGACGGCATTGCTGAGCGACCAGCCTGAAAGATCGACCGCGGTACTGTTGGGATTATAGAGCTCGATATATTCCTCTGCCTGATTTCCCGAAACCGGCGTGACCTCCACATGGGAAATCTGAATGTTCGGTGAGGCGGCCTGGGCGGCAGGCAGGAGCGACTGGCTGTAGAAATAGGTTCGTGTAGGATTCAGGTAGGCACTGACGGTTCGGTCTGCATTGGCCTGTTCAGGCGTAAAGTTGATGCCGTAAGCCCAGGAATTGCCCCATTTGTTGTAGTCCAGCAGCAGGTCAGCACCATGGGTTGCCAGCAGGTCGGAAATCAGGTTCTCATAATAGCGTTCCTCCAACGGGGTGGATGACGGCTGAAGGAGTTCATCCAGAACCGAGCGCAGCCGGCGGAGATAGAGCGCTTTCAGATCCGGTGAGTCCCATACGGCTTTCTGGAGTAAGCCCCACGACGGATGCCGCAGATTATTTGCAGGATCTGACCCGTCATGCAGAATTTTAAAGGTTTTATTCCATGTCATTCCGAACACGAGGTCTTTGTCCCAGGGAAAGACCGACCAGTCGCCGGTTCCGTCGGTGTCGCGATAATAATAATGATTCTTTGCCGCGGTATCGCCATCCCGCATGAGTGCGGTTAAACAAAGATAGTTGAGCACATTCGCGACATCCATATTATCAAAAACGAAAGACTCTTTTTCCGGGGTCTGGATGCCGTGAACCAGCGCGTGGACATCGCTGGTGTCGGTGTCTTCTTTTCGTGTTTTCTGCGCTACCCGATGCGTTTTGTAAGCCGTGTCCGGTTCGTCCGTTCCCCAGCCGATGACCTTGTAGAGTTTGCCGTTTTCATCGTAGTCATGTCGGAGGAGGTAGTCCTCGTCCAGTTGTTCTTCAAAATTCTGGACACCGAAGAACGCATTGTTGCGGCGCAGATGCACGAGGAAGGATTTACAGCCGGGGGCGCCGACCTTTTCATAGGAATTCCAGGCCAGCATGCGGCGCAGGTAGGTTTTGTCGGAGTAGGTGGTGTTGAGGTTCATCTCCTCCACTTTGCGCTCCGAGGCGTCATACTCAAAGTGGTGGCCGCGGTTGAAGTCAAACTTGTGACTTTTCTTAATGATGGATGTATTTTCGGTGGATCCGCCCCGGGTACGGGTCATGATGTTATCGTAGAGTTTTCCGTCATAGAAAATGGAGGAGCGGCTTTCGTTTCCGCTGTCCATGATGTTGGTGGTCGCAACAAACCAGTGATAGACCGGCATGGAGCTGGTTACAGCAATCTGTGCCATGGTACCGAAAAACTCGGGCGAATTCAGCGGGTCGTAAAACAGGGGCCAGCGGGAGGTATTGCCCGCTCCGTCTTCGGCGTTGAAACGGTAGCGGATCATTTCGCCGGCGGCATAGGCGGTGGATGGAATGGTGGCGGTGTAGAGGTCATCACCGGAGTGGGTCATGGGAACAGTGGTTTCTCCGTTGAACATGATTTCGTAGGTCATGGTGATCGCGGCGACGCCATCGGCTTCATCGATCACCTTGACCGAAACATTCAGATCTTCGGTTTCCAATGGCTGGAAGGGCAGGTGCTGTTCTTTTGAAAACTGCGGACCGATGTTTTCTGTGCCTCCGATATTCCCGGCGCCCGGGGTCGGTGTGGAGAAATAGAGCGGGTTCTGCCCGCTGATCAGTTCTGAACTGAACAGGGTGAGTTCCGGTAATAAAAGAAAGTCGCTGCTGTTGCTGCGGTCGTTCACTCCGTGAATGGCCAGTATGTTGGTGCCCGAGACAAAGGCACTGCCGCCGGACAGTTGATAGGTTTCGAAATCGGAAGACTCAATCCATTCAAGGGCATCTTCGTCCCATGCGTATGTTCCTGAAATATTCGCCGATGCAATGGGTTCGCCGTTGATGTATGCCCGAAACCCGTCGTCATACCAGAGGCGCAGGGTCGCCTGGTTGACCTGAGTCCCTTCCGGGACGACGAATGGAATGCGGGTGTAGATGGTTGGGTGCACATTATACATGATGGACTCAACATCCATATTGAACAGTCCTTCGTAGCCGGAGGTGCGTTCATAGCCGATGCCGGTTTGTCCGGCGATCCATCCGGTGTCATCGAATCCCGGTTGCGTCCAGTTCAGCTCCAGCGAATCGTCGGTCGGAACAAACACGGAGCAGGGGGCGCCGGCCGTTAAAACCTGATTGGAAGAAAGGGTTACAGGGACGCCGAAGGAGACATCATCCACCTGAGCGGGATATTCCGGGGAATAATCAGAGACCACCACGCCGTCCGGGTTGACGAGGGCCAGGTATTCACCGCCGCCAGACAGTTTGAAATTGGTATGCAGCTCTTCATCGGGATCTTTCCGGTTTTTGTTGGATGCCCGGATCAGGCGGAAATCGCCCGGGCCGAGCACAACCGGGGATATTTCCCACTTCGTCAGATCATCCGCTTTGTCCGTCAAATGCCAACCGCCGAGGTTTACGGCCTCGCTGCCCGCGTTGAACAGCTCAATCCAGTCGCTGCGATCGCCGTCTTCGTCCTCTAAACCGTTGCTGTTGACGGCCAGAAATTCGCTGATGATGACGTCGGGCTCCGCCTGTACAGGGGCTGCCGAGGCGGCAATGCCGAGCAGCAGGGCGGCGAAAGCCGTATCGAATCTATTCATCTTATTCTGCATGTTATTAACCTATAGTTATCCAATATAGATTGAATATATCGCATAAAGTATCCGTTGCCAGCAGTTTGAGGCTGGTCTTTCGGCGGGGAAATAAAACCGCCTAAAAGGCCGGTGAGGTGTGAATACTTATAGCCGAGTTGATTCAGGGCATCTCCACTTCAATCCGATAGAAGTTCGGGGGCTCCGGGTGTTCTGTGTCGGTGAACGATCCGGTCGTCAGGCCGGATTTGAGCAGGATAAAGGGTTTTGTTAAATCGTCACTCCAGTAAACCGTGTAGGTCCGTCCCGGCTTCGCGGTCCAGTGGAGGGTGGGCGCGGAGAAGGTCTCAAGCCTGAAACGGGAAACCGGATTGGTCGGGTTGGTGTCCGCAACATATTCTTCCAGGTTGTTCTGTCCATCCTGAGCCCAGTCGGACTCGGCCTGCACGCTGTTGTATTTAACGAAGTTCAGCGACTCGCTTTTCAATCCGGCTGATGCGATCGGGCATGGCGGGGTGCGAGGAAAAGTAAGCTCCGAACGGGTTTGGACTGCTCGATAGTTGGAAAAGGTTGGAAAAAAGGCGCGCCCCGCCGAGGGGGTCGAAACCCGCGGCCCGGCTGAGGGCCACCGCAAACCGGTCGGCGCGGTATTCCTGTTCCCGCGAATAGCCCTGCTGAACCAACTGCGCCAGCATCTGCTGAACGACGGGGCTGATGCCGCGGGTCGGCAGCCGCAGCAGTCCGTTGATCACGGCTTTGGTCAGAAAACGCTTGTTGGCATCGCCATGAATTCCGTGGGCAATTTCGTGGGCGATTACGAATGCAATGGCGTCGGAATCTTCGCCGCAGAGGTCGAACAGCTTTTCGGAGAGATAGATGAAGCCTCCGGGAATAGCGCAGGCGTTCAGTTCGCCGGATTGATCCAGCTTGAAGCGGTGCCGCCGGTTCCTGTTGGTGAGGCAGGCCGTCAGTTTACCTGAAATTTCCGCCAACCGATTGTTTCCAAGGACTGGAACGTTGCCCTCGTAGACTTGGGCAAGCAGATAGCCCATCTGGAATTCCGCTTCGATTTTTTCCGTTTCCGTGCCCGCCAGCGATTTGTGCACCCAGTTCGCTTTGAAGAACAGCGGGGCGGATTTGCGGCCGAGCATATAAGCCAGGCTTCGATTGGCGGGAATGGGGTCCATTTGAAGAATATAGCGGCTCTTTTACGGCTAATCAGCGTAAAATGACGGGATTTATCCGGGGTAGAATTTCCCCCTTCGGGCTTGGTCGGCTTTGGGGGGTGGGGTATGTTTCCAACCTTTGGAAAAAACAGGTAAGAACTCTATGAGTACAGAAAACAAAGTCTTTATATACGATACGACCCTGCGGGACGGTGCGCAGGCCGAGGGCGTTACGTTCTCGCCGGTTGCAAAAATCCACGTGGCTAAAATGCTCGATTCATTCGGAGTGGATTATATTGAAGGCGGATTTGCCGCCTCCAACCCGAAAGACATGGCCTTCTTTAAGGACATTAAAAAGGAAAACCTGAAGCACGCGAAAATCGCGGCATTCGGGAGCACCCGCCGTGCAAACGTGAAGGTGGAAGAGGATAAAGGGACGCTGGCCCTGCTGGAAGCGGATACCGAAGTCTGCACCATCTTCGGTAAGACCTGGTTGCTGCACGTGACTGAGGTCCTGAAAACGACGCCGGAGGAAAATCTGGCGATGATCGAGGATACCTGCCGTTTCCTGAAGGAAAACGGCAAGGAAGTGATCTACGACGCCGAACATTTTTTCGACGGCTACAAAGACAGCCCGGAATATGCTCTCCAATCATTGGAAGCGGCGGCAAAGGGCGGGGCGGACTGCTTGGTGCTTTGCGATACCAACGGCGGCACGCTGCCGCACGAAGCATTTGAGATCTCTGCGCTGATCAAAGAAAAATTTGATGTTGAAGTCGGAATTCATACCCATAACGACTCGGAAACGGCCGTGGCCAACGCCATGGAGGCGGTCCGGGCCGGCGCCTCGCAGGTGCAGGGCGTCATCAATGGGTTCGGCGAACGCTGCGGAAACTGCAACCTCGTTTCCATTGTGGCGAACATTAATTTGAAAACGGATAAAACGTGTCTGGCCGATCCGGAACAGTTGAAAAACCTCAAAGCGGTTTCTCAGTTTGTGAACGAGCAGGCGAACCTGCGCGATAACCAGCGGTCTGCCTTTGTGGGCGAAAGTGCTTTTGCACACAAAGCCGGTATGCACGTCGATGGTGTCCGCAAGGTTTCCCACAGTTTCGAGCACGTGGCTCCGGCGGCGGTGGGCAACGATCGCCGTATTCTCATCTCGGAACTTTCCGGGGCCAGCAATGTGATGGAAAAGCTGATGGAGATGGGGCTCGATAATATCGACCGCAAATCGCCGGAAGTGCGCGAAATTCTCCAGACCCTGGAAAAAATGGAGAAGGGCGGCTATGTCTACGAATCGGCCGATGCCTCCTTCAAAATCCTCATGAAAAAAGTGCTGAAAGAGCACAAGAGCTTTTTTGAACTCGAAGGCTATCGCGTAATCGTCGAGAAGCGCGGAAAAAATGAACCGTGTATTTCCGAAGCCACGCTGAAACTGAATGTGCGGGGCGAAACGGCCTTTACCGTCGGCGACGGCGACGGGCCGGTGGATGCGCTCAATATGGCCTTGCGCCGGGCGCTGAAAAAATTCTATCCGAGCATCAGCGATGTACAGCTGGCAGACTACCGCGTGAGCATTCTCGATCCGGAAGAGGCCACCGCGGCGAAAACCCGCGTCGTGATCGAATCGTCCGATGGCGATACCTCGTGGGGCACGGTCGGCGTCTCGGAAAATATCATCGAAGCATCCTGGGAAGCCCTCGTCGACGGCGTGGAATATAAGCTCTTCCTGAATGAGGAAAACGCTGACTCGTGAAACGTGAGCCGTGATCATTCATATTTTACAGCTCAATCGTCACGTAATCAATGATTTAAGAAATAACCTGGAATAGACCTATGGCAGAACTAGCAAAAAAGTATGACCCGAAAGAAGTTGAAGAAAAGTGGTACAAGCAGTGGATGGATGACGGTCGTTTTCATGGCGACAGTGCGGACGGGGGCGACCCGTTCTGCATCGTAATTCCGCCGCCGAACGTGACCGGTATTCTTCACATGGGCCACGCACTCAATAACAATATTCAGGATATCCTGACCCGTGTTGCCCGCATGCAGGGTAAAAATACCGTCTGGGTTCCGGGTACCGACCACGCCGGCATTGCCACCCAGAACGTTGTTGAACGCGCGCTGAAAAAAGAAGGCAAGACCCGCGATGATATCGGGCGCGAAGCTTTCCTCGAACGGGTATGGGACTGGAAAGAAGAGTATGGTTCCACCATCTCCAATCAGCTCAAAAAACTGGGTGCATCCTGCGACTGGGAGCGCGAGCGCTTTACCATGGATGATGGGCTGAGTGATGCCGTGCAGGAGATTTTCTGCCGGTTGTATGACAAAGATCTGATTTACCGCGGCAACCGCATCATCAACTGGTGCCCGCGCTGCGAAACGGCCCTCTCGGACGAAGAGAGTGAGCATGTGGATGTTGAAGGTGCGCTCTATCACCTGCGTTATACGGTGAAAGACAAGAAACAGAAAATTGTGGTGGCCACGACCCGTCCGGAAACGATGCTGGGCGATACGGCTGTGGCAGTAAACCCGCGCGATGAGCGCTACAAGGATCTGATTGGCCAGATGGTGGTGCTGCCGATCACGAATCGTGAAATTCCGATTATTGCCGACGACTATGTGGATCCGGAGTTTGGAACCGGCCTGGTGAAGATTACACCGGCGCACGATCCGAACGACTTTGAAATGGGCCAGCGCCACGACTTGGAGCAAATCAACGTGATGACCGATACCGGCATCATGAACGAGAATGCAGGACCGTACGAAGGCATGGACCGATTCGAGTGCCGTAAGCAGCTGATGGAAGATCTGAAGGCGGGCGGTCTGGTTGAAAAGGTGGACGTGCACCAGCATGCCGTAGGGCATTGCTATCGTTGCGATACCGTGGTGGAACCGCGTCTGTCTCCGCAGTGGTTTGTGAAAATGAAGTCGCTGGCCCGTCCGGCCATTGAGGCCGTAAACGACGGCAAAATTAAGTTTGTTCCAGAGCGTTGGAATAAAACCTATATGGGATGGATGGAAAACATCCGCGACTGGTGTATTTCCCGTCAGATCTGGTGGGGACACCGCATTCCGATTTTCTATTGCGACGGCTGCGGACATGAGTGGGCATCCAAAACAACGGAAACCGCCTGCCCGAAATGCGAATCGTCTAACGTTCGGCAGGATGAAGACGTGCTGGATACCTGGTTCTCATCCTGGCTCTGGCCGTTCAGTGTATTCGGCTGGCCGGAGAAGAGCGACGATCTCAATTTTTACTATCCGTCCAAGACGCTGGTAACCGGCAACGAGATCATCTTCTTCTGGGTGGCCCGCATGATTATGTCGGGTCTCGAAGTGATGGATAACATCCCCTTCGACACCGTTTATATCCACGGTACCGTGCGGGACGATCAGGGCCGCAAGATGTCGAAGAGTCTCGGCAATTCCATCGACCCGCTCGACATCATTGAAAAGTACAGCTCCGATGCGCTGCGCTTCTCGCTGATGATGATTACCGCAACGGGGCAGGACGTTTACATTAACGACGAAAAATTTGAGATCGGCCGTAACTTCGGAACCAAGATCTGGAACGCCGCGCGTTTTATGGAAATGCATTCCGCTGATTTCGATGTTAAGGATCTGGCCTTCAACGAAGCCGACCTGACGCCGGACGATCAGCATCTGCTGGCGAAGCTGAACGAAGCCATTGCTTCTGTAAATGATAACCTCGGACGCTACCGCTTCAACGATGCCACGCTGGCGCTGTATGATTTCTTCTGGCACAGCTACTGCGACTGGTATCTGGAATACGCCAAGCCGATTCTCTACAAGGGCACGCCGGAGCAGAAGAAGCACACCCTTCAGGTGATGCATTTCTCTTTCTCCACCGCGCTTCGCCTGCTGCATCCGTTCATGCCGTTCCAGACGGAAGAACTTTGGCATGGCATGGACTACAACCATGAAGATGAAAGCATCATGGTGGCTCCGTGGCCCGAAAAGAACGTGGTTTCCGGAATCAGCCCGGCGGTCGTTAAATATGTGGACGGCAAACACGACCTGATTCGCATCGGTCGTATTTTGCGTGCTGAATATGAGTTGGCGAACAAACAGACCGCGAAGTTCTGTGTGCGCGCTTCGAATGAAGAGGTGGCCGGGCAGATCAACGCGGATCTCGCATCGATCATGGCTGCGCTGAATGCAGAAGAAATCAATGTGGACGTCGAGTTCACTCCGGAAGGTGCCATGCCAAGCGGTATCAGCACCCTGGGTACGGTCTATATGTCGATTGAAGGTCTGGTGGACGTTGATGCCGAAATCAAGAAGCTGACCGCCGAGCTGGACGAAGTGAATGGTTTCATTGCCAGTGTGAAGCAAAAGCTTTCCAACGAAAATTTTGTAAACCGTGCGCCTAAAGAAGTGGTGGCTGTTCAGGTGAAACGTCAGGAAGAGCTGCTTGAAAAAGCGGACAAGCTCCAGAAGATGATCGAGACCATGAAGGGCTGAGTTCCAATCATTGGAAAAAATCGGGTGTGATTCAGGGGTAAACCGGAGAATAGTTAAAATGAGTGAAACAACAGATGCTGTAAGACCCGCTCGTATTCCAGAATGGATGCGGCGCCCGATCCAGACGGATGTCGACTATGCCGAAACGCATGCTACGCTGAAAAAGAACGGGTTGCATACCGTCTGCGAAGATGCCAAATGCCCGAACCGGCACGAGTGCTGGAATGCCGGCACGGCAACGGTTATGATTCTGGGTAATATCTGTACCCGCGATTGCCGTTTCTGCTCGATTGCGACCGGAAAGCCGATCGGACTGGATCTGGAAGAGCCGCAGCGTGTGGCGGATGCCGTTGAAAAAATGAATCTCAAACATGTGGTGATCACCAGTGTGACGCGCGACGATGTGCTCGATGGCGGCGCGGAAATTTTTGCGCAGACCATTACGGCCGTAAAGGATCGTGTTCCGGGGTTGACCGTGGAAGTGCTGACACCGGATTTCTGGGGCCGCAAAGAGTCGCTCTATAAGGTGCTCGATGCCGGACCGCTGGTTTTCAATCATAATGTGGAAACCGTAAAACGTCTGCAGCGTTCGATCCGTTCAGGTGCAACCTATGAGCGTTCGCTGAACATCCTGAAATATGCTTCTGAATACGGCGACCGTTCGATCAAGGTAAAAACCGGCATTATGCTGGGGCTCGGCGAAACGAATGAAGAGGTGATGGAGTGTCTGCAGGACATCTATGACCACGGTGTTCGGTTGCTGACGATCGGGCAGTATATGGCTCCGACGCGTGACCATGCGCATACCAAGCGCTTCGTGACCCCGAAAGAATTTGTGGACTTCGAGGATGCCGCTTACGAAGTCGGGTTCGATGCGGTTGCTTCCGGTCCGTTGGTTCGCTCGTCGTATCGTGCGGATAAGATGATTAAAGCCTGAGTGGAGTTTCCAACCCATGGACAACAGCAGCAGCAAAGCGGTTGAAACGTTCTGCGTGCTGATCTGCGCTTTCAATGAAGCTGATCGCGTAGGGGACGTTGTTCGTGCGGCGTTGGAACAGCATCCCGTTGAGGTGGTTGTGGTGGACGATGGTTCTGCCGATGCAACGGGAACAACCGCTAAGAAGGCGGGCGCCCGGGTGCTGCGCAATCCACAGAATTTCGGCAAAGGCGCCTCACTGAGCCGTGGTTTCGAATATGTCCGCAAGAAGGGCTATGAGGCTGTGATTGTGGTCGATGCCGATGGACAGCACGATCCGGCGGAGATCCCGCGTTTTCTGGATGCCTACGAACGGACCGGAATTCCGATTCTGATCGGAAACCGGATGGCGGATACAGAAGGCATGCCGCTGACCCGTCGCTATACCAACCGCACCATGGCCTGGGTGCTGAACCGGTTGGTAAAAATCTATGTGGCCGACCCGCCCTGCGGTTATCGGTTCTATCGTGCGGATGTTCTTCCAATCATTGGAAGCAGGGAAAGCCGGTTCGCTTTTGAATTCGATGTGCTGGTGCATGCCGCACTGCGCCGTATCCGTATTGATTCGGTGCGGATTTCAACCATCTACAACCCGAAGCGCCGCAGTAATGTTGCTCCGTTCCGGGATGCCTGGCTGTTGTTCAAAGTGGTCAAACACCATTTTATGGCCAACCGGGCCGATCAGAAACGCCTCATCGGGTCTTAGTCGGTTTCTTTTTTGCCGGCCATGGTTTCGACCAGTGCGATGATCACCATGCCGGAAATCATGATGGCGAGGGCAATACCGGTTTCGGCATTCAGTTCGGGCATTGCGTAGTCGTAGCCGATGACCTTCTCTTTGATTTCATCCCCGTCCTGGAAAATCTTTATCACGGCTTCTTTCCAGGGCCAGAGAATGGCCAATGAACCGAAGATAAATCCGGTCAGCAGGGCGATGGTCTGATCGTGGAATTTTTTAAAGACCCAGGAAAGGATTCTTGAAAAGGCCACCAGCCCGCCCGCAGCACCAATGCCCATCGGAATGATGACTTTCAGGTTGAAGGTGTTCACCGCTTCGATCATCACCAGTTCATAGTTGCCCATCAGCAGCAGCACAAAGGAGCCGGAGAGGCCCGGAAGGATCATGCTGCACATGGCCACCGCACCGCACAGAATGAGGTAGGGAACAGACTCATTGCGCGATGCCGGTTCCATGAAAGCAATGCCCACGGCAATCGCCGTGCCGACGATAAACAGCAGAATGGTTGCAACATTGCGTTGTGAGATTTTCTTCCCGACAAAATAAACGGAGGCCAGAATCAGGCCGAAGAAGAAGGCCCAGACATAGAGCGCATGATGTTCGAAAAGGTATTCCAGAATCCGGGCGACCGTGAGGATGCTGCCGATGACACCGATTCCAATGGCGGATAGGAATTTAATGTCCACATGTTCAAACAGTTCCTTGAACTTAAAGCGGCAGGCCAGTTTGACGGCGGTGAGGTCAAAGGATTTAATGGCATTAATCAGTTTTTCGAAGATTCCGGTCAGCAGCGCCATGGTTCCGCCGGAAACGCCCGGAATGACATTGGCCGCACCCATCAGTGCTCCCTTAAATATGTTTACAATGTATTCGATCATAAATAGCTGCCCCTTTGCTTGTTAAAGTCGGAGGAAAGTAGTAGGGATTACAGATCGTTAAGTCAATTTCATCTAAAGAAAAGGAAACAATCATGACAGATCAGGAAATCATGGATGCCGTCAATGTGGTAATGGAAGAAGAAGTCTCGCCGGCTCTGGCTTCGCATGGCGGCGGTGGTGTGGTGACTAAAGTTGAGAACGGTGTCGTTTACATTGAACTCGAAGGCGGGTGCAAAGGCTGCCCGGGTGCGCGCATGACCATGAAAAACGGAATCGAAACCCTTCTGAAGGAACGTATTCCGGCAGTTAAGGAAGTGGTTGACGATACGGCTCACTAAGCCGGTTTCCAAACCTTGGAACAAACGCTCAATTCCGGATCGGGGATTGAGCTTTTTTTATGTGGATTCCGTTGTGGGCGGCCCTGTTGATACTGCCTTTAATTTGCTTTCGGGAAATTTTGCGCAGAGGAACGGAGGGCACAGAGCCGTTCTTGATTAATTCTCTGCGCTCTTCGTGCCTCTGCGAGGAATTATCGGCCGGAAGGAGTACTTTAGGTGGATTCGATATGAAGGAGATATGATTCGTCTAATTGGGGTGGAATCCGATCAGTCGTTCCTGTAGTTTTCGCGGCTCATAAGGAATATGTATGTATTTTGACTACGCAGCGACCACGCCTCCGAATTCAGAGGTGTTGAAAACATTTGAGAAGGTGAACCGGGAATTCTGGGCCAATCCGCATGCCCTGCACCGGGCCGGTGTGCGCGCCGAAACGCTGCTCGAGCAGGCCCGTCGGCAGGTGCTGACGCTTTTCGGTGCCGAAAGCGCATATCGCTGCATTTTTACCGGCGGGGCCACCGAATCCAATAATATGGCGATCAAGGGCGTTGCCCGGCAGTATGAAAGCCGCGGGAAACACCTCATTACCAGTGCCGTCGAGCATCCCTCGGTGCTGGGCGTTTTCCAATGGCTGGAAAAAGAAGGGTGGGAGGTCACGATCCTCCCGGTCAATGCCGCCGGTTGTGTGGAACCGCACATCCTGCAGGATGCATTGAGGCCGGATACCATGCTCGTTTCCCTTATGCACGTGAATAACGAGATCGGGGCCATCAACAACGTTGAGGCGCTGGGCCGGATGATCAAAACACAGAGCCCTGCATTTTTTCATGTGGACGCTGCGCAGTCGGTCGGAAAAATCGACCTGTCGCTAGCGAACAGTCCAATTGATCTGCTGACCTTTTCTGCACATAAGTTTTGCGGGTTGAAAGGATCCGGCGCCCTTTTGCTGAAAAACAAGGTCCAGTTGCCACCGCTCTTTCACGGGGGCGGGCAGGAGTCAGGCTATCGCTCCGGAACAGCCGATGTTGCAACGGCCGCCGCTCTCGCCAAGGCGCTGAGGATTGCGCTGGAAGGCCGCGCCACGGCCTATCAACGCGTTTGTTCTTACAAGCAGACGATTGCGGAAACGTTTTCCGGAATTGATGGAACCGAGCTGAACGGGGCATTGGAGAACAGTTCGCCTTTTGTGATTAATTATTCCGTGAGGGGTGTGCGCCCGGAAACGATCCTCCATGCCTTGGAAGAGCAGGATATGTATATTTCTACGGTATCAGCCTGTTCGGCAGCAAAAACGCCGGAGAGCAGTGTGGTGCTGGCACTGACCGGAAATCATGAACGCGCTCAGACCAGCATCCGGATCAGCCTGTCCTCGCTGACGGCCCCGGAGGAAATCGATGCGCTGTGCGCCACCCTGAAACCGACCATCGAGTCGCTGCGTTTTAAAAAGAAAGTAGGACGAAAGTCATGAAATACGATGCCATCTTAGTACGTTTTGGAGAGCTGTTCCTGAAGGGCAAGAATCGCCGGCAGTTTATCGACCGCCTGTTTCAGACCGTCAGAACCAAGCTGACCGGGTTCAAGGGCATGGAGCTGCAGCTGAAGTACGACCATATTCTGATTCTGCTCCACGGGGTCGATGAACAGGCTGTACTCAAGCAGCTTGATTTTGTGTTCGGCATTCATTCCTACGCCTTGGGAAAAATCTGCGAAAGCACGATGGAATCCATCTGCGAGGCCGCGCTGCCGGTGGCCATCGAAGCGTGTGCCGATGGAAAAGCCATCAAATTTGAAACCCGCCGCGGCTGGAAAGAATTCCCGCATGGTTCAATACAGGTTTCTCAGCAGGTCGCCGAATATGTAGGCGGCCATGCACCCGAGGGCTCCATTCTGTTCAATGTGGCCAAGCCGGATCTGGCCATTCGGATTCTGATTAAACCGAAGAATACACTGGTGGTTTCCCGCGAGGTGCCGGCCAGCGGCGGACTGCCCATCGGCCTGAACGGACGCAGCTTGCTGATGCTTTCCGGGGGGCTCGACTCGCCGGTGGCCGGATATCTGATGATGAAACGCGGCCTGCAGGTGGAAGGGCTTCATTTTGAGTCGCCTCCTTATACGACCGCCAAAGCCCGGCAGAAGGTCTATGACCTAGCCGAAAAAATGGCGCACTTTCTCCCGCGCGGAAAATTCCGGTTGCACCTGGTGCCGTTCACGAAGCTGCAGAAAGAAATCTTTGCCCACGTACCCGATAGCTACGGGATGACCATTATGCGCCGTATGATGTATCGCGTTTCCGCCGGCGTGGCCGAACGCAATTCCATTCGTCTGCTCTCGAACGGGGAAAATCTGGGGCAGGTGGCTTCGCAGACACCCGACAGCATGTGGGCGATTAACGCCGTAACCGAAATGCCGATCATTCGGCCCGTGGCCTGCATGGATAAAGACGAGATTACCAACATCGCCAAGAAGATTGACACCTTCGAAATCTCCATCCGTCCCCACGAAGACTGCTGCACCGTCTTTGTGCCCAAGTCGCCGGCCACAGCCCCTAAAAAAGGGAAGTGCGAACTCTTCGAGAAGGCGTTCGACTGGGAGCCGCTTGTTCAGGAATGCGTCGAGAATACCGAAATCATCGACATTATTGCCGGCGAGCCTATTGCTCTGGACGGCGACACGACCGACGAAATCTGCTCGCTGCTGTAAGGCCACGTTCGGTCCAGAACTCATCCATCGGATATTGATCCGCAACGATCAGTGACAGCGATTTAATTTCCTCTGGGCGGAGTGCGCGCGGTGGTGCCGTTGCCGTAGCGATATCGATCAAAGCTGAGACCTGATTATAAGCATTTGTGATCAGGCGTGTCGTTTCGAAGGCGCAGGTGAACTCGTCTCTTTCTGCGTAGTAAACGGCTGTAAGGGCCTGGGCGTCATGCCGATTGCCGGTCTTTTCCATGCGGTCGGCAAGTTCGAGTGCTCGTTCGGGCTGGTCTTGCCTGAGGTGTATTTCCACCAGATCCTCCAACAGGTTTGCCAGCTCGTAATCGTTCGTCACCTTTACAATGCATTGCTCCATAAAATCATTGGCTCCCACCGCGGTGAAAAGCAGGGCGAGGTCTTCGTAGACACCTTCTTTGTGCCTTGAGTCGTTCTCTATCAGTTCCGCGGTGTTGAGTGCTTCTACATATTGCCCTGCACGTGCCAAGTTCTCGGCGATGTAATTAAGCAACAGACCACTTTTATTTCTCTTTTGGGGGTCGTTTTTCAGCGCATCGCGCGCGAGAAGCAGCAGTTCCGCCGCTTCGTTCATTTGGTTGAGTTGAATTAGAGAGAACGCGAGATCATTTAAAGCATCGGCTTTTTTCCATGGGCGGGTGAATGCCCGGGCTTCGGCGGTATATTGTTCAAACAGCTCCTTCGATTGTTCTGGATAGCCCAGTTGCGCATATGTTGTTGCCACCTTGCCGATGACTTCATAATCCGGCCAAAAAGATGGTGTCAGTGCGATATTGAGTGCGGAGGCCACGGTGTTTGCGGCATATTGGCGGTGGCCCTGTTCCGACAGCGCAGTTGCGATTTTGAGCAACGCCTCGGCCCGATCATCCTCCTTATGTATCAGGTCGATGGTCTTGAACGCGGCATTAATTTGTCGGTTTGTCGCGTAACCGCTGACGGTTTGCAACCATGATTTGTCATCGCCGCTGAACTTACTTTCCATTGCGGCTTGGAGCATGCGCGCGCTCATGAACTGACCCGCCGCCGCATAGTGGGCCGCAAGTGTGGAAAGGGTACGATCGCGGTCGTGTTCTTTTTTGATCGTCATCGTAAACTCAGCCAGTTGCGTGAGTTCGTCTAGAGTGCGATTCCTTCCTGCCATGCGGCGAATGGGATAGAAGAGGAAGTCATCTTCATGGTTCCCTTTTTGCAGGATTTCCATCGCGCAGTCAAAATAACCTCCTTCGTCAAAATCGTTCGCTAGGGAGCTTGCGCGCATGGAATATCCCCGATCAGACGGTTTCATATTCAATGTTCCGGCGGCGAGCCGCATTAGTTCATGACCTCTCTCTTTGTTACCCGCCGAGAGATGACGCATGGCGGCTTGAGACAAGCTGTAAGTTCGGGAGATGGTGCTTACGATACTGCTCTCTGGGGTTGATGCAGTAGCCAATCGCTCGGCTGTGGATGCCGCGCGGTTGGCAGGGTCCGTGGCACCGACCGCATCATACACTCCCGCGATCCGCGTGTAGGCATGCGCCCGCGATAACAGGTTTGTTTTTGCATTTGCTGCCGCGGTAGCCATGGTCAGCAGGTTGATGGCTTCCTCAGTGTTTCCTGTGTCGATGTGAGCCTCGGCGATCTTGATGAAATCAAAGCAACGCTCATCTTTCGCGTCGTTACTCATCGTGAGGAGAGTCGCGCAGGCTAGGATGTCCTGTTCGGCTGCGGCCAATGGCCGCAACTGGTCTCCAAGTGCAATGAACTCGTTCAGCGGGATGCCAACAATGTTGGTAGAGAAATCGGTGGGTTCAGCAAGGAGTGCGTCAAGAGAGCCCGCTGCTGTGGAGTATTCCTCGAACGCGGTGCTATAATTCTCCGCAGACAGCATCGCATGGGCGTGGGGCAGGGCTTGATCATAAAGAAGAACGGCCCGTTCTTCTGTGCTCGGTCCGCAGGCTGACAGCAGTAGAAGGAGCTGAAGACCACCGAGCCAGCGTCCCATGTTCCAATGCGTTCGGAAAAGCTGCACGGTTATTGCCCTGAAGCTTTAACCAGTGCAAAGAATCGGTCTTCGTACTTTTCCCAGAGGCCGTTGTTTTTGAGCATGTCGGCGAGGCCGTTGATTTTGGTGGCGTCGCGGGAGGCTTCAAGAAAGGCCTGGTCGATATTGTCGATGAGCCGTTTTTTCAGATCGAGCGACTGCTGCTGAAAGTCCTGCATGTTGCCCTGTGCCGAATGCTGGACGAGATCGACCATCAGTTTCATCAGGCAGACTTCCCACGGATCATCCACGCCGATCAGGATGGCACTGAGCGGATCGTTCAATGAGGCGACATCGGTTTTTACCCGGTCGAGCACATTGTCGATATGGTCGGTGACGGTGTATTCTTTGAGTTCTTTTTTCTCGAGCGCAAAGCCGTATTGAATGATGCGCAGTTCATTGGCGTGCTCCGCCAGCCAGTCGGCATATTCTTTGGCCTCATCGCCAAGGTCGCCTACATCCACCTGTCCGAGCGACTGCGGCGTGATGATGGCCGGCTTGAGCGCCTTCAGATGGCCTTCGCGGACCACGACCTTTTCTATGCTATCCATCTGCTGGCAGACCAGATAGTAGTTCACAACCGTATCTCCGAAGGTCTCAAGATGCCCCGACGGGCTGGAGATCAGTTCGGTATTATTAACGGCATACCAGAAATCAAATTGTTTGTTGTTGCTCATGGTTGTTGAAGAGTGACGAATGAGTCGTGACCCCTGTGCCTTCGGTTCGGGTGAGATGGAAGTACTTTACAGATCACGCCTCACGTTTCAATCGTCACGTGCTACTTCATAGTCTTCTCGTTGGCTTGATAGTCGGCGAATTTCATCGAGACGACTTTGGAGATGCCGCGGGTCTGCATGGTGACCCCGTAGATGACATCGGCCGCGGCAATGGTCTGGCGACTGTGCGTGATGATGACAAACTGCGAGGAAGTCAGGAAGCCTTTGAGGGCTTCCACAAAGCGGTTGATGTTGGCGTCGTCCAATGCGGCGTCGAGTTCGTCGAGCACACAGAACGGGCTGGGCTTTACCTTGAAGAGCGAGAAGAGCAGGGCCACAGCGGTCATGGTGCGCTCGCCACCGGACAGCAGCGAAATGGTCTGCAGTTTTTTTCCGGGTGGCCGGGCAATGATTTCAATGCCGGCTTCCAGCACATCTTCGTCGTCGGTCAATACCAGTTT
This sequence comes from Pontiellaceae bacterium B12227, assembly GCA_029432775.1. Lineage (GTDB taxonomy): Bacteria > Verrucomicrobiota > Kiritimatiellia > Kiritimatiellales > Pontiellaceae > Pontiella. The sequence goes on from JAROAZ010000017.1 coordinate 23,448, forward strand.
GGCGGAGCCGCCTCCGAAGAGCTGCTTAAACATGCCCTGGAACTGTTCGTTCACTTTGTTAAACGTGTCTTTGAACAGCTCGGTAGTGGTGGCGTTAATCGTTTTGATCATATCCAGCAACTGGGTCTTGGCGGCATTCAGATCTTCCTGCTGTTTGATCAGGAAAGCATAGCGTTCTTCATGTTCCGCATGTTCTTCGATGGCCACAAGGTTGACCGGACCCATGGAATCAAGTTTTGCCTGCAGTTCGGCCACGCGGGTTTCGATGATTTCGCGATCCGGAATCTCATCATTTTCCCAGGTGGGCATCTCGGTTTCCGCAAGCTCTTCTTTGGTCATGTGATAGGCCCCGGTCACGCGCTCCAGCGCATTATCGTGGCGCATCGTGAACTCGGCCTTTTCGACTTCGAATTTCGATTTTTTGTTCAGTTCAAATTCCAGCCCGTTCCGCAGGCCGCGCAGGCGGTTTTCGGCGGTGGTCAGAATCTGAATGGTTTCTTCGCGGCGGGCGCGTTCGGCTTCCAATGTCCGGGTGGTTTCTTCCAACCGGATCTCCAGCGGCTCGACTTTGCTCTGCTCTTCTTCAATGGAAACACGGAGGTCTTCAATGCGGGTGTTGTAGGAATCCACTCCGCTGGAGCGCTCGTTAATCAGCTCTTCCAGTTCGCCGATGCGCGCTTCCATCGGCTGGCGCCGACTGTTCAGATGTTCAAGAGATGAGTTTTTGTGCGAATAGACGATCCGATGTTCAGAGGTGATCTGCAACGCTTCATTTCGCTTCTCTTCGATATCGGTTAACACCTTGGTCTGGTCGGCACTTTTGGAGCGGACTTCGGCCTGACGGTCGCGTATGGCCTGCAACTGAGTGGCAAGGTTTTTGCGCTGTTCAGATCCCTCGCTCGCGTTTTCCTGCAAGGTCTCGAATTCAAAAGAAACGGTTTCAAACCGATCGCGCGCGGTTTTGGTTTCGCGGACAATAACCTGTTTCTCGCCCTGCTGCAGGGCGAGCTCGCGCCGAAATTCCTGCAGCATCTGGCGGGCATTCTCAATGGTGGCCACGATGTTGGATTCTTCTCCTCGCAGGGCTTCGAGCGCAGTTTCCAGGGTCTGGATCTCTTTTTCGAGTGTAGAGATTTCTCCCTGCAGGCGTTCGCGCATCTGATGGCGGGCGAGGGGACTTTTATCTTCGGTTCCCGGCATCCAGATTTCGGAAGAACCGCATCCGGAAACCACGATGCCGTTCTGCGTGACGACCACGGTATCGGCCGAAAGCACGGCCGGCAGTTCTGTTTCGGAACCGACCACACGCACGTTCCAGAAGAGGCGGCGCACCAGCGGTGCAACGGCATCTTCGAACGAGATGCAGTCGAGCAGGGATTTCCCGATGGCGGAGGAATCGAGTACCGCTTCTTCTTTGGCCGAACGCACACTCAGCAGGCGGGCACTGCCGGCCTCCTGGTCGCGCAACCACTCAAGCGTTTCATGGGCAAATGCTTCATCGCGAACCACAATGGCATCGATGCAGGGGCGGATGATGGCTTCGAGCGCGGTCTGGTATTCCGGCGACGTGGTCATCTGTTCGGCCAGCGGGCCGATGATGCCGCTTCGGTCGAGCGTAAAATCGGCTGGCGGGTCGAGCAGGGCCTGTGCGCCGGGAGGGAAACCTTCGGTGCGGGCTTCGCCTCCGGAAAGCATTTCCAGCTGTGCGCGTTTGGCGGCCGCGGTTTTCTGCGCTTCGTTAAGGGAGCGCTCTTTTTCAACAATCAGATCTTTACGGGAGGCGCGGTCGGAGTTGAGGCTGTTCAGTGTGTCGGCCTGCTCGGCCACCTTGCCTTCCAGCATATCCACCTTGGCGGTCATTTCCTCTTCGCGTTCGGTGTAGGAGGCCAGCGAACGTTCCAGTTCCGATTTTTCGGTGGCCAGCCGTTCTTTCTTGAGCATCGACTCGCGGTCGCGGGCGTCGAGCGCATTGAGCTCGTTCTGCATGTTGGAGGCTTTGGAGTCGAGCACCACCGATTCATTGCGAAGATTATTCAGATCCATGCGCGTCGCGTTCATCCGGTCTTCGACTTCTTTCTGAACCTGCGTCACACGTTCGAGTCCGGCGGCTGCTTCCTGCTTGCCCACTTCGGCTTCGGCGATTTCGGCAATAATTTTTTCCAGCTCGGTACGATGGGCTTCCAGACGAATGCGCGCCTCTTCAGTTTCCTGGGTGTTGCGCTGGGCGAGGGTGGTGAGCTCGGCAATCCGGTCGGTGTTCATCAGAACCAGGTTTTTGGTGCGCTCCAGTTCGCTTCGGGCGGCCGAGGCCTGTTCCATGGCGGTGGAAATGGTTTCTTCCAGCTGTGTCAGTGCTTTTCTGGAGGACTCCGCTTCGGTTTCGGCGTTCTCTACCTGCTTGTGGAGTTCGTTCACCCTGCGTTCCAGAATCTGCAACTCACCCGTCAGCTCGTTGATCTTCTGGGCATATTCTTTCAGTTTCTGGTTGGTTACATAGATATCCAGTCCGCGCATCTCTTCGGAAAGGTCTTTGTATCGCTTGGCTTTGCCGGCCTGGCGCTGCAGGGAAATGATCTGTCGTTTAACTTCGCGAATCACATCATCAAGGCGGAGCAGGTTGGCTTCGGTGTGTTCGAGTTTGCGCAGGGCTTCTTTTTTGTCGGCCTTGTATTTTGTGATCCCGGAGGCTTCTTCGAAAACGGTACGGCGATCTTCCGGGCGGGCGGAGAGAATCTGGTCGATCTTTCCCTGTTCGAGCACGGAATAGGAATCGGTGCCGACACCGGTGTCCATGAACAGGCGGTGAATGTCTTTGAGGCGGCAGGCTTTGCGGTTGAGGAAATAGCCGCTTTCGCCGGAGCGGAACACGCGGCGGGTAATGCAGACTTCGTCGTATTCAATGCCGAGGGCTTCGGTGCAGTCGGCCAGCGTGATGCTGACTTCGGCCATGCCCAGCGGCTTGGCGGAATCGGTCCCGTTGAAAATGACGTCTTCCATCTTGGCGCCACGGAGGGCCCGGGCGCGCTGTTCGCCCAGCACCCAGCGGACGGAATCAGATACGTTACTTTTGCCGCAGCCGTTCGGGCCGACAATCGCCGTCATACCTGGCTCAAATTCGAGCTTGGTCTTATTCGCGAAACTTTTAAATCCAACAATTTCGAGTGTTTTCAGATACACGCAACATTCCTCCACAAAAGCAAACGCCGACGCTACCATAATACGCGCGAAGCAGGGAAACCGATTTTTTTGCGGAATTCGAAACTTCCAATGAATGGAAATTTACAAATATTGGAAGAGATTATTTATGAAGGCGTATTCGGTCAAAGACGGGGAAACGGCGCAACAGGTGGGCAGAGGGCGGAATGCCCCCCGGATGTTTACAGAGGTTGGAAGAATGAAAACGATGCGCCGCTTGAAGTGCTCGTCATCAAGCGCATTTGAATTGGGAACGTTCTACCCATTTCTAGGTAGACAAGCGCTTGCTCGTTTGCAACCGTATGCTGTTTGAATTTGGGAGAGACTTACATGCCGGCTAAAAGAAAGTATAATGTCAAAGGTACAAACGATTTTCTGGTCCTCGGGGCCATCTTCTTTTTCCTTTGTTTATGGGCCATTAAAGATGCCTGGTTTCCCTCCGATAAAGTATTGAAAAAGCATCCGCTTGAAGTGGTTGCGTCGTTTGAAGCGGCCGGAGCTGTTCAGCAGGTTTTTGTGGAAGTGGGTGAGCCCATCATTGAAGAGCAGGTGCTCGCCAAACTGCGCTCAGATAAAATGGCGGTCGACTTTGAAGCGGCTAAAACCTCTTATACTGAAAGCAAGAAAAAGCATGCGATGATGGCGGTGGCCCTGAAAAATGCCAACACCAACGGTGCTTCAGAACAAGGGCTTGCCGAGATTCAGGCCCGGGTGGATGTGGCTAAAGCGGCAATGGATGAGGCGCTCGCCAAGGTAACAGAGCTTCGAACATTTATGGATTCCACAGAACTCAAGTCGCCTTCAAAAGGTAAGATCAAAGAGATTAAAGTGGCCACGCATACGATGGTGGAGGCCGGTCAGGCGGCAGTTATCATTGATCCGAAGGATCACTTCTATCTGTTTAACAAGAGTTTAGCCATTTTCAGTTTCCTTGCATTCTGGGTCTTTCTGGCCCTCCATATCCTCGCCCGTTAGAATTCATCTAATCCACTAATTATCACCGGATTAGCTTGACCGAAAAATGCGGCGGACTATTATCCGTGATTCATTTTTTGAAAAACGGGTTTTCCCTTTATTGAAACGTCTATAACTCAAGGAGATACATCAAAATGACGAAAAGAGATTTGGTAATGCGCATCGCTGACGAAACCGGCCTGATTCAGCAGGATGTTTATGCGGTGATTCAGAAGAGCCTCGACTACATTGTGGAAGCACTGGAGAACGACGATACCGTTGAATTTCGTAATTTCGGTGTGTTCGAAGTTCGCGAACGCAAGCAGCGTATCGGCCGTAACCCCAACAAACCTGAAAATGTGGTCACCATTCCTGCGCGCAAAGTCGTGAAGTTCAAGCCCGGCAAAATCATGCGTGAACGCATTACCGGCGAGTAAACTTATTGCCGATTTAAGAATTTCGATTGCCGATTGAATGGCTAACTCATTCAGGGGCGCCCGGGATCCGGTAATCGGAAATCATCAATCGGAAATCATCCATGGCAAATAACGAGTTCCAGTCGCTTCAGGGCATGTCTGACATTCAGGCACCGGAGATTTTTCTCTGGCAGATGATGGAAGAGCGGGCGCGCGCCGTATTCAATAGCTATAGCTACGACGAATTGCGCACCCCGATCCTTGAAAAGCTTTCCGTGTTCCAGCGCTCGCTGGGGGATACGACCGACGTGGTGAAGAAGGAGATGTATTCCTTTAAGCCCAGCAAGCATGAGCTTGCCATGCGTCCGGAAGGCACGGCTGGAACGATGCGCCACTTGGCAGGGCGCGGTGAAGAAGGGCTCAATGCACGAGTTTTCTACATCGGCCCGATGTTTCGCTATGAACGTCCGCAGGCCGGGCGCAAGCGTCAGTTCCATCAGGTGGGTGTTGAAGCCACCGGCGAACCGAATCCGCTGGCCGATGCCGAAGCCATTGCGCTGCAGAAGAGCCTGCTCGATGCCTGGGGCCTGACCGGATCTAAAATTCAGGTCAGCACCCGCGGCGAGCCTTCTGATCGTCAGCCGGTTGCCGATGGTCTGCGAGCCGCGCTGCAACCGCATTTGTCGGATCTGTGCGATGATTGTCAGCGTCGGATCGATGAAAATGTATTACGCGTCATCGACTGTAAAAACGAAAACTGCCAGAAGGTGGTGGATCAGGTTCCTTCCGCCATCGAATTTATGAGCGATGCTTCGCGTGCTTATCTCGACCAGGTGATCCATGCTCTGGAAAACATGGGGGTTGAGGTAACGGTGAATCCGAAACTGATCCGCGGGCTGGATTATTATGTCCACACCGTCTGGGAAATCAGCCACTCCGCCCTCGGCGCGCAGGATGCGTTGGCCGGCGGCGGTCGCTACGAAATTTCGCTCGGTAAAAAATCGGTGCCCGGTGTTGGATTTGCCGTTGGTTTTGAACGGGCCATTATGGCCTTGAATGCCTGCGGAATTGAGGGCGAACAGTTTGCGCCCGATTGCGGCCTTTGGCTGGTGTCGCTGGGCGAAAGTGCATTGACGGAAAATATGAAACTGGCCGCCGAACTGCGCAGTAAAGGCATTCGCTGCGGCATGGAGCTTGCCGCCAAAAGTATGAAGGCGCAGATGCGCAAAGCCAATCGTTCCGGAGCGGCCAAAGTGATCATCCGTGGGGATGAAGAAATCGAAAAGGGCACAGTCATGGTAAAAGACATGGCTGAAGGAACGCAGGAAGAAATCAATTTAGAGGAATTAATTCGTGATGCGTGACGTATGATTCGTGACTTCCAATCATTGGAAAATCACGACTCACGTTTCAAACGTCACTCAAGGAGATAACCATGCACAGATACAGAACACATAATTGCGGCGAACTGAGAAAAGAAAATATCGACGAAGTCGTCAGAATTTCCGGTTGGATTCACAGTGTGCGAGATCACGGCGGAATCATTTTTATTGACCTGCGCGACCACTACGGTCTGACCCAGGTGGTTATCGATCCTTCCCAGCCTTTTTACAAAGGTGTGGAGCACTGGCGTGTTGAATCCACCATCTGTTTTACCGGTAACGTGGTGGCGCGTATTGCTGAAGCGCAAAACGACCGTCTGGCAACCGGCGAGATTGAACTGGTGGCTACAGCAATGGAAACTCTCGGCGAGGCCAAAGTGATTCCGTTTCAGGTTTCCAAAGATGAAGAGTGCAACGAAGCGCTTCGTCTGGAATATCGCTTCCTCGATATGCGCCGCGAAAGCCTGCACAACAACCTGATCCTGCGCTCCAAAATCATCTCCCGCCTCCGCGAGCTGATGACCGGCGAAGGCTTCATGGAAATGCAGACGCCGATTCTGACGAGCAGCTCGCCGGAAGGCGCGCGCGACTATCTGGTTCCGAGCCGTGTTCATCCCGGTAAATTCTATGCGCTGCCGCAGGCACCGCAGCAGTTTAAGCAGTTGCTGATGACCTCCGGCTTCGACCGCTACTTCCAGATTGCCCCGTGTTTTCGCGATGAAGATGCCCGTGCCGACCGTTCGCCGGGCGAGTTCTATCAGCTCGATATGGAAATGGCGTTCGCTACGCAGGAAGACGTTTTTGAAGTAAACGAAAAAGTGCTGCACAAAGTATTCACTGAGTTCTCCGATAAGAAGGTCGACGATATTCCGTTCACGCGACTTCCTTATAAAGAAGCGATGGATAAGTACGGTTCCGACAAGCCGGACCTGCGTAACCCGTTGATCATTCAGGATGCCTCTGAAATTTTCCGCGACTGCGGGTTCAAAGCGTTTGCCGGTGTGGTTGCTTCCGGTGGTTCCGTTAAAACGATCGCCGCCAAAGGATGTGCTGACAAGTCCCGTAAATTCTTCGACGACATGATCAAATTTGCGCAGGGCGTCGGTTCCAAAGGACTCGGCTATCTCTGCTTCCTCGAAGGCGAAATCAAAAGCCCGATCGCCAAATTCCTCAGCGACGACGAAATCGCGAAGCTCAAGGAACTCGGCAACGTGGAAGACGGCGACGTGATGTTCTTCATTGCGGATAAAGCAAAAGAAGCCACGGAGATTGCTTCGCACGTTCGTGATGAACTCGGCAAGCGTCTTGAGCTGATCGATCCCGACGTCTTCAAGTTCTGCTGGATTGTTGACTTCCCGATGTATGAGCTCGATGACGAAGGCAAAGTTGAATTTTCGCACAACCCGTTCTCTATGCCGCAGGGCGGAATGGATGATCTGCAGAATAAAGATCCGCTCGATATTCTGGCCTACCAGTACGACATCGTTGTGAATGGCGTTGAGCTCTCTTCCGGCGCGGTTCGTAACCACAGCCCGGAAATGATGATCAAGGCGTTTGATATTGCTGGCTACGATGAGTCCGTGGTGGCGAACAAATTCCCGGCCCTGCACAAAGCCTTCCAGTATGGTGCACCGCCGCACGCCGGTATTGCTCCGGGCGTCGATCGTATGATCATGCTGCTGGCCGACGAGCCGAACATCCGCGAGGTGATCGCGTTCCCGATGAACCAGAAAGCACAGGACCTGCTGATGAATGCACCGGGCGATGTGGAATTCAACCAGGTTCGCGACCTCCACCTGCGCGTTCACCTTCCCAAGAAGGTCGAAAAGGAAGCCGAAGAAAACTAATGTGGAGTGCTCCGGCTTGACGGAGTTTTTAAGGCGCGGTCAGGCCCGCGCTCTCCAATAGTGATAAACCGCCCCTTGAACCGGGCGGTTTTTTATGATTGCAGATATCGCATATGTGCGATATATGAATCGTGTGGCTAAGAAAACCTATATTGCGGTCGAGAAGGTGCGGAAGTTTATTGATCAGCAGTCTGATGTTGTTCAGTCGGAGTATTTGAAAATAGTAGAACAACTTGAATCTGATGGTCGGTTGGTTGAGCCATATGGCAAGAAGCTCGATAAAGGTTTGTTCGAAATGCGCATACGTCGTGGTGGGCAAACGCGGGTATTATATTTCTACCATGAGAAAGAGTATGTGGTGGGTGTTCATGGTTTTGTTAAGAAAACGCAGAAAACCCCGCAAAAGGAATTGAAGCAGGCATTTAAGATCATGGGTATGATTAGGCGAGGTGAATACGATGAGTAAAACAGTGGAAAAAATGCGCAAGGCTCATGAGAAACAGGCGAAGCTGATTCGTAAAAATCCGGCTTTCAATGAGGTATCTGAGGCGTTTGATGTTGAATACGCTGTCGCAAAGGAACTGCACAAAGCACGAACAAAGGCACAGCTGAGTCAGGCGCAGGTTGCCGAAAAAATGGGAACCACGCAGAGCGTAATTTCCAGAATTGAGCGTGGAGGAAATGTTTCGGTGGAGACTCTGGCCCGTTACGCCGCGGCATGCGGTGGAACACTCAAGGTTAAGGTTGTTTAAAAGCTGAGCATTTCCAATGTCTGGAAACCGCCCCTTGATCCGGGCGGCTTTTGTTTTATAGGGACAGCGAATTTTCGTATTTCGCCCCGTATTTTTTTGCCAAGATCAGCCGGGAAGGGCATATTTCCCGGACTTTTTTCAAACATTGGAAACTTCAGGAGAAAATGAATCATGGAACAGTTGAAGAAAAATGAAGCTTTTGGCGGTCCGGAAGGGCCGGTTGTGCTCGTTATTATGGATGGCGTTGGAATCGGTAAAAACGCGGAAAGCGATTATGTTAAAATTGCGAATACACCGAATCTTGATTGGTTACGCGAAAATGCGGTTTACAGCGAAATCAAAGCACACGGTGTTGCGGTGGGGCTGCCGGATGACGGCGATATGGGCAACTCGGAAGTCGGCCACAACGCAATCGGCTGCGGGCGTGTTTTCGCTCAGGGCGCTGCGCTGGTTGGCAAAGCCATCGAAACCGGCTCCATGTATGAAGGCGACGTTTGGAAAGAACTCGTTTCCAATGTGAATGAAAAAGATTCTTCGATGCATTTCATCGGCTTGTTTTCTGATGGCAACGTGCATTCCAATATCAATCATCTGGAAGCGATGCTGCTGAAAGCCAAAGAGCAGGGCGTTAAAAAAGCGCGCATCCATCCGCTGATCGACGGCCGTGATGTGCCGCCGACTTCCGTGCTGGAATATGTTGAGCGCTTCGACGCGTTCCTGGCTGACATCAACGACGGCTCTGTGGACTACTGCGTTGCTTCCGGCGGCGGCCGCATGAACATCACGATGGACCGCTACGATGCGGACTGGAGCATGGTGGACCGCGGTTGGAAAGCTCACGTTAAGGCGGAAGCCACTCCGTTTGCCTCCATGAAAGAGGCAATTGAATCGTTCCGTGCGGATAAACCGGGCATTCTCGATCAGGATCTGCCGGCATTCGTGATTGAACGCGACGGCACTCCGGTGGGTCCGGTGGTGGATGGCGATAGTGTGGTCTTCTTTAACTTCCGCGGCGACCGCTCGCTGGAAATTACCAAAGCGTTTGAAGCGGATGAAATTTCTGAATTCGATCGCGGCCCGAAGCCGGATGTAATTTATGCCGGCATGATGCAGTATGACGGCGACCTGAATGTCCCGAAAAAGTATCTGGTGACTCCGCCGGCGATTGACCGCACGATGAGCGAATACCTCTCCAACGCAGGGGTGAAGCAGTTCGCGATTTCCGAAACCCAGAAATACGGTCACGTGACCTATTTCTTCAACGGCAACAATTCCGGTAAATTCGAAACCGAAACTTGGATGGAAATCCCGTCCGATGTCTGTCCGTTTGAAGATGCGCCGGTAATGAAAGCCGTAGAAGTCACCGACGAAGTGGTGAAGGCGATTGAAAGCGGCGAATACAAATTCATTCGTCTGAACTTCCCGAACGGCGACATGGTGGGACATACCGGAATCTTCGATGCGGTAAAAACGGCTGTTGAAGCGGTAGACACCGGCGTTGGCCGCATTATGGAAGCGCTGAAGAAAGCCAACGGCATCATGGTTTGTTCTGCGGACCACGGTAATTCCGACGATATGTGCGAGCTGGATAAAAAGACCGGCGAGCTGAAGCTTGATGGTGAGGGCAAGTGCAAGCCGAAGACCGCACACTCTCTGAACCCGGTTCCGGCGATTGTTTATGATCCATCGGGTGTTTCCAATGTTCGGAAAGCCGATGTTCCAGACGCTGGAATTGCCAATCTGGCAGCAACCTGTATTACCCTGCTTGGCTATGAGCCGCCGGCGGACTACACGCCGAGCATTGTTGAAGTCGGCTAAAACCTTCGTCTGACGCAACAAGCGAAAGGTCGCAAAGATGCGGAGCTTGAATGCTTTGCTCTATGCGGCCTTTTGTTTAGTATGTCTTCAATATATGAAAGCTGTTTTACAATCTCTAACCATGCTGCTCCTCTGCGGAACTGTATTTGCGCAGGAGACCGCAGAGACTCCGAGCGCGGGCAAACTCGATGAATATCTGGCCGCCGGCATGGAAGTGGCCGAAATTCACGTTCCTTACTATGACGACGATGGGGAGCTGCGTGCTCAGCTTTATGGCGGCTATGCCAGGGTTATGGAAGGCGGCATTGCTGATGTGACCAACCTGCGGATTGATGTCTTTCAGGATGGCGATGTGTTTATGACGCTGTTTGCTCCGCAGTGCTTTACCAAAATTGATCAATCGGGCGAGAGCAAGCTCCTGGTGGCGTACTCTGATGGCGATGTTTTGATTGATATGCAGCAGATGACCGTGAGCGGACGCGGGTTCCGGTTTTCGTCGGATGCCAACCGGTTTGAGATTCTGCACGATTCCAAAGTGCTGGTGAAAGAAGCCGCCCGCAGCATGCAGGGGGTGGAGCTGTGATCCGCAACCTTTCCTGTTTTTTATTGAGTATGATTTTGCTGACCTCCTGCTCCAAGCGCGAGCGCTCGGATCCCGATGACGAGGAATGGGCGGAAATCGAGGCGCTGGCCGATGATGCTGTAACGGTTCCAGGCATTGGAACCACGACAACCAATATGGTTCCAAGCTTTGGACATGTGGATGCAGGGGAGTTTGATCCCTTTATTCAGCGGCTCGCCGCCATGAAAAGTGTCGTGCGTACTAGCGGTCAGACGCTGCTGACCGGTGAGCGCCTGGTACTGGATCATGATCTGCGCTATGTGCGTATGGAGCAGCATGTTGTGGTAGAGGATGACCAGGGCGTTCTAACCACAGAGAGTCTGATCGGTCGTTTTTCCGTTTCGAACGAAGTGGAGTTTGTGGAGGCTTCCGGTGGGGTGGATCTGGTGAGCAGCAATCGGACGGCATCGGCACATCAGGCCATCTATAACTATCGGAGCGGCTTTGTGCAGCTCGAGGGGCAAGCCGCGGCCTCGGATGGCGGCAACCGCCTTTCGGGCGAGCGGATTCAGCTTTGGATTAAAGGCGACCGTAAAATGATCTGTGAGCCCAATGCGCTTCTGGAGATTTCTGAAACCTCCGGTCTAGAGCTGGAAGGGGTGGGCGGGACCTCTGCAGAAAAGACGGAAGTACGTGGGGATCGAGTGGTTTATGACGAATCCAAGGGCATGGCGGAGTTAATCGGTAATGTGCGTGTTCGGGATCCAAGGGCGGCATTAAACTGCGAAAATATACGTATTTATCTGAAAGATGATAACGAAATTGATTGGATAGAAGCCTCCGGCGAGGTAATAATTCAATCCGATGAGACGAAAGCATTGGCACAGCGTGCAACATATGAAGCAGAAGAGGGGAAATTTGCACTTGAAGGTGAATCGATGATTAAACAAGGGCCGCATGTGTTGACCGGAGACCGTATTCTTTTCTGGCATGAAACGCAGCGCATGGTGTGCGAACCGAATGCCCGTGCGCTTTTGCATATCCCGGATGATATCAAAGCAAAATTCCTGAAAGATTTAGACGAGTAGATGGCTGCAGAAGAAACTTATCTGATCCAGACTGAAAAGCTGGTGAAAGCATATAAAGGCCGCAAGGTCGTTCGTGAAGTTGAAATCAAGGTGAAAGCCGGTGAGATTGTCGGTCTGCTGGGGCCTAACGGCGCCGGCAAAACCACCAGTTTCTACATGATTGTGGGTTTGGTTAAACCAACGAGTGGAAAAGTCTTTTTTAACGGGAAGAATGTGACCAATACTCCAATGTTTAAACGGGCTCGAATGGGAATGGGCTATCTGTCGCAGGAACCGTCGATTTTTCGTAAACTGACGGTTCGGGAAAACGTGCTGTCGATTCTGGAAACGCTTCCAATGTCTGGAAAAGAGCGCAAGCAGCGCCTGGATCAGCTGCTCGACGATCTGAAAATTACCAAGCTGGCAAATCAGAAGGCCTACACACTGTCTGGAGGAGAGCGCCGCCGTTTGGAAATTGCACGCTCTTTAGTGACCAATCCCGATATTATTCTGCTGGACGAGCCGTTCAGCGGGGTGGATCCATTGGCGGTGAACGATGTGCAGGATATTGTCCGCGATCTGCGGGATAAAGGATTGGGCGTTTTGATTACCGACCACAACGTGCGGGAAACACTCGCTGTGGTGGACCGGGCCTATCTGCTGTGCGATGGCCAGGTGCTGAGCGAAGGAAACAGTGAATTTTTAGTTAATGACGAGGTGAGCCGTGAACTCTATCTGGGTCCGCGGTTCAGTATGTAACCCAACCGAAAGGAGCAAGCCATGCAAGTAAGCATCACAGGACGGCATGTTAATGTAACAGACAATGTTAAAGCTCACGTTGAAGATAAGCTTGAGCGGTGTCTGGGCGTGTTCCCTCGAATAGAAAGTGTTCGCGTGATTCTGGAAGAAGAAAATCGTGATCAGGTATCGGAAATCATTATTCAGGGTTCGAATCACATTCGTGTCACTGCGAAGGAAAGTTCAGAAAACCTATACGATGCGATCGACCGCTCCATCGAGCATGCCGAACGTCAGATGCGCAAACAGCGCGATAAAATTCAGGATCATCACAAGTAAACAACTGCATCTCAGGAGGTGAATTGTGCCAATAACCGTTAATACATTGTGGAAAGAGGGTTCGGAGACGCTTTCGCTGAGCATTGTTGCCGGCGAACAGTATCTGGATCGAAAACTTCCGGAAACCACCATGAACCGTCCAGGTCTGGCGTTGACTGGATTTTTTCAGTATTTTGCGAACCAGCGCCTGCAGATTTTCGGATTGGCTGAATTCACCTACCTGAAGAGCCTTCCTCAGAAAGAAAAGATGAAGCGTCTGGAAGAGCTGTTTGAACAGCAGATTCCGGGCATCGTGATCACCCGTAACCGTAAGGCGCCGAAAGAAATTCTGGATCTGGCAGAGGAATATAACGTTCCTGTGCTGCGGACGCCTATGGTGACCATGAACTTTGTAAACGAATGTACAGTCATTCTGGAAAAGCTCACGGCACCTCAGGAACGCATTCAGGGAACCTGTATGGAGCTCATGGGGATCGGTGTGCTGTTGCGCGGGGATCCGGGTATTGGAAAAAGTGAAACGGCTCTTTCGCTGATTGAGCGGGGCTACAGCCTGGTTTCTGATGATGTCACCGAGGTGCGCCGAACCAGTCGAGGTGGGCTGGTTTGCTGGGCCAATGAGGTCACGCGCTATCATATGGAAATTCGCGGCCTGGGCATTATTCATGTGCCGAGCCTGTTCGGTGTTGCAGCCATTCGTCGTCAGACCGAATTGGATCTGGTGATTGACCTGAAGCAGCCGACCGGAAATGAAGACCGCACCGGAGTTCATCCGGACGTGGTCGAAATTATGGGGGTTGAAGTGCCGTGTATTACGCTGCCGGTCCGCTCGGGCCGTGATATGGCAAATATTGTTGAGGTAGCCGCATTGAATCAGAAGCTCAAAGAGCTGGGGCACGATGCTGCAAAAGAACTGGATGACAAAATTATTACCCGACTGACGAAAGGGCGGGTGCGCAATGGCTGAGGAAACCCTGGTTAAAAAATTTAAAGTGCTTAATGAATATGGCATTCATGCCCGGCCGGCCGCCCTTCTTGTGAAGGCTGCGGGCAAGTTTGAATGTGATATTTTCATTGAAAAAGATGGCAATAAAGTATCGTGCAAGAGCATCATGGGCTTGATGACGATCGAAGGCTATCCCGGTTGCACAATGACAGTGACGACATCGGGTGAAGATGCCCGGGAAGCGATGGATGAGATCGAGGAGTTATTCGTTAATAAATTCGGTGAGGACTAGTTCCGGTGGCTGTGCAGCAATCTAAAAGCGAAATTGCCTTGAAGGGGATCGGCGTATCCCCGGGCATCGCGGTGTTTAAATCCCAGTTGCTGACCCCTCACTCCGACAGAGCCGTCCAACGCTCGATTTCCAAAGATGAGATCCCGTTTGAGATTGCCCGTTTTGAAGAAGCTCTGATTGCAACCCACGATCAGATTAAACATATTCAAAAGCAGGTTGCCGAAGTGCTTGGCGATGAGCATGCGAGTATCTTCGACGCGCATATTCTGGTCGTTGATGACCGTACGTTCATCGAAGACGTTATTCGAACCATCCAGAGCGACCTGATTAATGTGGAGCCGGTTCTCCAGGCCGTTGCCAATCGATATGCAGATATGCTGGCGAAGGTGCAGGATTCTTACCTGTCTGAGCGCGCGGCTGATATTCGTGATGTAACCAAGCGCATCATGGCGAATCTTGCCGGCGAAACGCTTGATCAGATGAAGCAGATCAAAGAGCCGTGTATTGTTGTGGCTCACGACCTTTCCCCATCGGATACTGCCAGTATTAATAAAGAAATGGTGAAGGCCTTCATCACCGACCTGGGAAGCTCCACCTCCCATACAGCCATCATGGCCAAAGCGCTGGAAGTGCCGGCTGTGGTCGGTCTGCACAACATCACGGCGGTTATAAACTCCGGAGATCCGGTGCTGATCGACGGAGCAAAAGGGCTGGTTTTTGTCAATCCAACGGAGTCCCGGCTGGAAGAATATCGCAAACGGGCTGCCGAGCAGGAACTGATTCTCACCGAACTGGAAACGCTTCGTGATAAACTGCCGGAAACCAAAGACGGCTATATGGTGCCGATCACGGCCAATATTGAACTCCTTGAGGAACTGGAAGGTGTTGATGCACGCGGTGCGAAAGGGATTGGGCTTTTTCGTACAGAATTTCTATTCCTCGGATCTGAATCGCTGCCGGGAGAGCAGGAGCAATATGAAGCTTATGTGCGGGCGGCGGAAAGCCAGTATCCGTCTCCGGTTGTAATTCGGACGCTGGATCTCGGAGCAGACAAGCTGCCGACCGGATTCGAAAATCCGGATGAAATGAATCCGTTTCTTGGAGATCGGGCCATTCGTCTGTGCCTTTCGCATCCCGACCTGTTTAAAACACAGTTGCGCGCCATTCTTCGCGCCAGCGTGCATGATAATATCCGGGTCATGTATCCAATGGTTTCCTGTGTGCAGGAGGTGATGGATGCGAATACACTTTTGCGACAGTGCATGATGGAGCTGAGTAAAGAGGGGTTGCCTTTTAATCAGGATATTCCGATCGGAACCATGATTGAGGTGCCATCAGCCGCCTTGATTGCGGACATTATTGCACCTCACGTTAGTTTTTTCAGTCTGGGTACCAACGACCTGATCCAATACACCATGGCAGTGGATCGGGGGAATGAAAATGTGGCCCATCTTTATAATCCGACGCATATGGCAATCGTCCGGTTGATCGATTATGTCGTTAAGGTAAGCCACAAGTTTGGCTTGTGGACCTGTGTATGCGGTCAGATGGCCTCTTCGCCGCAGTTGGTTCCGCTGTTGATCGGCTTGGGGGTGGATGAACTCTCCGTAAGTCCTTCGCAGGCTCCGGTAATTAAAGATGTCATCCGTAAGCTCTACTATTCCGATGCGGTAGAGCTTGCTCACAAAGCATTGAATTCTTCATCGGCCGGGCATGTTGAACAACTCTGTCACGATCTCATCAAAAAAATCGCGCCGGAAGTACTCGAAATTTCAGAGTAAGCAGTGGTCTCGTTTTGACCGGAACGCAGCGCATGAAGACCCTCGCTAACCTGATCGTATAAAAACAGGATATAAGACCACGTGAGGGTATAGACCGTGGAAATTTCCTGTCCGAGCTGCTGACCGAATGCATCCATTTCCGGAGCTCCGATCAGGACCATCCATAGGCCGATCACCAGTATGTTCACCCCGTAAATAATCACGTGTGAAAAGATTCGTCCGTGTTCCTGCACATCGGGCTGATGCTCCGCCAGCATGCTGATGGTGAAGGTTATATGAAACGACCAGGTCAGTCCCACACCTGCCAGCCACCAGATTCGATAGGGTGCGAGGTCGAACTTCAGGCCGAGCAGGTAATACACGGCAATCAGAATCACCGTGTAGAATGGAAAGAAATAGGGGGAGAGTGTGATTAGGAAGTTGGTTTTTGAAAGCTCAACATGACCGCCGGATTTCCCGACTTTCATTTTACCAACGCGCCCGCCCATCATGAGCGCCCAAAGCGCATGGGTCAGTTCATGTCCCAGCACATAGGTGCGGACCGGGCGGGGCAGCAGGAAAAAAATGACGACCCAGATGAGAAAACCAATCGGCAGGGCCCAGGCCTCCATGTGGGTGGAGAGTTCAGTTGTAACCGTTTGGTTGTAGAGTTGATAAACGGCAACGGATATCGCCCAGCAGAGCGGTATCAGGCCAAGGCCGATCAGCATCTTGATGAATTTCCACATGGCCGATAAAACCATTTCCAACGATTGGAAGCAACGGCTTCCAATCATGGGAAAAACTACTGAGCTGCGCGGAGGCGGCGCTCCTGATTCGAGGCATAGCGTTTGGCATCCATGGGCAGGCGCTGGTCCAGTTTAGCCTTTTTATAGACCGCCATTGCTTCTGAAATCCGGCCCTCACGCTCCATTCCGCCGGCCAGGTTGAAATAGGCCTCCGCCGACGCCCGGTCGGTGTCGATGATGCGCAGCAGCATCGGTTCAGCCTCCGCCATGCGTCCGTTCTGCTGCAGGAAGTAGATATAGGTTGAGGTATAGTTCCAGTTCTCGGGAACCAGAAATGCGGCTTTTTCCAACCATTGGAAACCTTCGCGGCTGTTTTTCCGTGCGAGCAGGATGCCCAGATTATAGGCCGCCTGCGGCATTTCGGGGTCGGTTTTAAGTGCCGTCTTCAGGTGTCTTTCGGCATCGTCGTTATTGCCGAACTCGGCGTCGAGCAGGGCCATGTTGAAGTTAACCATCGCGCTCTCCGGTTCAACCTTCAGCGCCCGTTCCAGCATGGCATAGGCATTCGTGCTGTCACCGGACCGCGCGTGCACCATGGAGGCATTGATCATGGGCTGAATGACATCGTCGCGCAGATCGAGCGATTTGTTATAAGCCGCGAGCGATTCCTGCGGTTTGCCGATGCGGTCATAGTAAATGCCCTGGTTGTAATGGGTTGACCAGCGGTCGGGGAAGATGATGAGCGAGTTCCAGTATTCAGCATGGGCCTTTTCATAGGCGGTCTGCTCTTCTTTGGTATAGCCGGCAAGGTTGCGGGCCAGCAGAGCGCCGGCGGCGCGGATGCGCACGGTGCGGAACTTGTCGGAGCAAGCATTCAGCAGGCCGGTTGTCGACTCGACTGAATCATCGTACTGCAGCGAGGCGGCAGCGGTGGCGCGAACCCACTCGTGTTTGTTTTCAAGCTGTTTGCGGATGGCCGGCCATTTTTCAGGGAAGGGGCAGTTGTTCAGCAGGCGAAGCATGGCAACGGCGGACGGGGAATCGCATTTGGGGTTGTCGAAATAGGCCAGAATTTCCGGCAGTTTTTCCCAGTCGCCCTCGCGGCAGAGCTGAATGATGCGACCCTGCTCGATAATCGGCTTGCCTGAATCTTCGCCAAACCACTCTTTCACATGTTTGTCGGCCCATTCGACATTGGCTTTATCGTGGCCGTTATAGTTGCCCATGATGGCATCCTGATCGTGGTGGCAGAGGTTGCAGGCATTCGGCGAGCCGAATTCCAGTGTTGCGGCTGGAGAGGGCGGGCGGAAGGTGTGGTCGGAGCGCGACATAAAGGCCTGCGCCGTGGTCGGCATATGGCAATCCACGCACGTTACGCCGGCTTCGACTGAGTGGTGCGAATGCGCAAGAATGTCGTCCACGCGCTCCTGATGGCAGGGCAGACACGACTGGTTCGGATTATCCTTAAAGCGGAAGCGGCCGGATGAGGTGTGGCAGTGAATACACTCAAGCTGACCGGAAATAGCACACTGGTTGGCCATCCAGCCGGTCTGTGTGTAGTTTTCGCCGAGGTCGCGTCCGTCGGGCCAGAAATCGCGATCTTCATAGGAGGTCAGGTCGTAGTGGTCGAAGTAGAGTTCGCCGGGGGTGAAGTCGCGCGTCAGGATGGTGCCTTTAGCATGGCACGGGCCACAGGTGGCATCGCGCTGGGCCATATCCAGATCTTCATGAAAGCGAAGCAGTTTCAGATCGACCAGTTCTTCGCCTTTTGCGGCGGCTTCTTCGGCCGCTTTCACGTGGGCTTCGGCCGGTCCGTGGCAGGTTTCGCAGTTGATGCCGGGTTCGTTCCAGGTGGTGGTGTAGGAGTCGTCTTCCGGATTATAGTTTTTTTCCAACTGACTGACGTGGCAGTCGTGGCAGGAGGTGTTGAAGGTGAGCTGGCGGTCGGTCCAGTGCAGAGCTTCGTCCTGCGGTTCGTCTTCATGGAAATTACGAACCATACTCCCGGCGGAATCGTACCATTCTCCCTGATGCACATAATAGGCCACCGGGGCCACCTGAAGTTTTCCTTTGTCCATCGGAATCAGGAAATAGCGCACGTTCCGGCCGCCGAAGGAAAAGCGGATGCGCCAAGTGGTTTCCTGTCCGCAGGGCGAGGTGCCCCGCAGAATGCCGCCATGCTCATCGAATTCGACGATAAATTTTTCATCGTTCACCATAATCGGCTCGGTCATGGGCTCGAGGGTTTTGGTCAGCGAAACGCTGAAGGCCTCCATGGCTTTTCCGTGGTGTGAGGTGCTCCACAGTTCATAAAACCGCTCGTGGCAGACGATGCAGTCGGAGGAGCCGAGATATTCGCCCTGGTCGGTGAAGTCAATCGCCTGACTTCGGGCGCAAATGATCAGAAGGGTGGTGATGCAAATTATTTTTTTCATAGTGGATCCATTTAAAGGGTTGGTTTATACGATGTACAGCCCTTTCCTATGCTTGGTATAACTAATAGACGTGTGTTTTCGACTGGTTTTGACAGATTAAACCTATTAAGTTCCTGCGCTTGATGACTGACAAAAAAATAACCATTTTATTCGATTTCGATGGCACTCTCGCCGAGACGATGATGCTTATTCATGACGTATTTAATCGTTTATCGCGTGTTTACGGGTATAGGCATATGCCGGAAGAGGACATCGAAGAACTGCGCCATCTAAGTATGCGTGAATTTATTGATCACTACGGAATCCCGTTATGGAAGGTTCCGCTGATTGCCATTCACGCGCGCCGGATGATGCATGATGAAATGGATCAGATTCACCCGCCGGCCGGTTTGGTGGAGACACTGACAAAAATCCACGAAAGCGGCCGCTATGTGATGGATATTCTGACGTCTAACCGGCCGAAGAATGTGTTCCGTTTTCTGGCGCAGCACCAGATCAACTGGTTCGATGAAGTGGAATCGACTCGAGCTATTCTCAGCAAAAAACGGCGGGTGGAGAAATACATCCGTACGAAAGGGCTGGATCCGGAAACGCTTTTTTACATAGGCGACACAACGGTGGACGTGGAGAGTGCCCGTCATGCGGGGGCTAAAACGGTGGCGGTCTCGTGGGGGCTGAATACCCGCGAGGCGCTTGAAAAAGTGAAACCCGATTATCTGCTGGACCATCCCGGCCAGTTGCTCGATATTTTTCCGGCGGTTTAACGGTTTCCAATGGTTGGAAACCCGATATAGTTTCATTTCCAATGAGTGGAAGGCTTTATGGAAGACGGGGACAGCAAGGATCTGGAGCAGGATTTCAGCGAGCGTATGGAAACGCTGCGCAGTTTTTACAATACAGATGCGCTGGAAATGTCGGATGCAGAGGTGGAATCGCTCACGCCGATCCTGAACTCTCTGAATGACAGCAATTTCCGTTATCATGAGCTCGAAAAAATCGGTGCCGGCGGCGAAAAAAGAATTACACTGGCTCATGATCATCGGCTGGATAGGCGGGTGGCCATGGCGCGGGCGGTTCGCAATGGTGCGCCGCAGGATCTTGAGCAGTTTTTACGTGAAGCCCGTCTAACGGCCAATCTGGCACACCCGAACATTATGCCGGTCTATAACATGGGGCTGGACGAAGAGGGCGAGCCCTTTTTTTCCATGGAACTGATTCCCGGCGACAGCCTGAAATCCATCGTCAGAAAGCTGCGGGATGCGGATGATGACTATCGAAACGACTATCCCGTTGAAACGCTCCTCAACATTTTTTTGAAAGTATGCGATGCCATTGCCTATGCGCATTCGCGCAATGTTCTCCATCTCGACATTAAGCCTGACAACATTCGGGTGGGCGAATTCGGCGAAGTGCTGGTATGCGACTGGGGGCTGGCCCGGGTCATCAACGGTGAGGATGATTCAGTTGGTATGGAAACGACGGATCTGGATGGCGATATTCTGAATGATATGACGCTTTCCGGAACCATGAAAGGCACGCCGGGCTTCATGGCGCCTGAGCAGACGCAAGCCTATGGGGTGAAGACGCCGCAAACCGATATCTATTCGCTGGGCGCTCTGCTTTATATGTTGCTGACGTTCAAGTTGCCGGTTGAAGGGGAGTCTGCCAATGAGGTCATCCAGAATACACGGGCGGGCAAGGTAATCTCGCCGCGCCGCCGCCGGCCGGACCGTCGCGTTCCGAAGAGTCTGGTTGCGGTCATTATGAAGGCGTTGGCTTTCGAGCCGGAAAAACGGTACGGAAGCGTGATGGAGTTCCGCCGCGAGATTCAGCAGTTTCTGAGCGGCCATCCCACGCACGCGGAGCATGCCGGCTGGATAACAAAGACCTCTTTGTTGCTGCAACGGCACAGTCGCGTGGCCTTTATTCTTATTTTCTTTCTGATGCTGTTGGCTTTTGTAATCAGCGGAAACCTCGTGGCTATCAGTCGCGAGAAGGCCGAGGCGGTGGCGGCCCGTAAAAATGCAGAAGCCAACTTCCAGCTGTATAAAAAAGAGCAACAGGTTTCGCAGGCGCTGGGAGAAGGGCTTGGCGAGGCGGTTTCATATACGGTGCGCAGCCGCGACTTTGTGAATGCCGCCTCCATGATTCAACTGTTGGAAACCGGGCTCAAGGAAAATATTGATACCGTCAAGCGGCAGAACCTCTACGAACAGAAGGGAATACTCCATTTTGTGCTGCAGGAATTTAATGCAGCCAACGACAGCTTTGAGGCGGCGGGACAGTCGAAACGTATTGGGCAGCTTCGTGATTTAAGTCAGAAATATTCAGAGATAAAACCGGTGGATAATAAGCGGCTCACCGATCAGCAGTTGGCCGGTCTGTTCCGGGAAGCTACAACGGCGCACCAAATGACCTTGTTCTATGTTTATTACCATCATATGCGCCGCCGCCCGTCGCGTGCCAAGGCAGAGGATTACGTTCCGTTGGCTGCTGCTGTACTGGATAAACTCAACTATACAAATTATTCTAAAAAGAACGGGCTGAAGTTTAAAACGGATAAGAATGGAAATGCACTGAACCTCTCCGGCTCTCCGTATACCGTATTCTCTATTAATATTATCGGGGTATACCGCAGGAATGTACTCACGCCGTTGCAGCTGAAATCGCTGGATATCAGCAATACCCGGTTGGAGCATCTGTATGAATTGCGGGGAATGCGTTTGGATGAGCTGAATATATCCGGAGTGCAAATTTCGTCGCGGACCCGCTCGTCCATGCTGAATCAGGTGAATCCCTTAAAGCTTCAGCGGGTGCTGCTGGATATCAACACCTTCCCGAATGATACGCTGGATGCACTTCGCCAGAAAATGGAAGTTGTGGATGCAAAATCGGAAGCCGCGCGGCTGAAAAAAGAGCAGGCGCTGAAAAAGAGGGCGGCCAAAAAGCCGGGAATATAATTATTCCAGCTCGTCACGAAGGTGGCGGATTTCCTGAATCAACCGCTCTTTGACCCGGTTCTTCAAACGATAGACCGAATTTTCTTTCAGATCCAGTTCGGCGGCGATCTCTTCAACACTTTTGCCTTTCAGCGTGAGCCGGAACGCATCAACTGCTTTCCCGGAGAAGAGCGGTTCAATGTTTTCGAGGGCCAGGTTGGTCAGATGAATTTCCCACTCCCGCTCGGCAATATTATCGATTTCCGGCAGGCGAATGGCTTTAAGATAGGTCAGGGTGTCGTCCTGTCCTGCTTTTTCGAGGCGTTTTGCCTCGCGGGTGCGTTTGCGGATAAAGTCGGTAACACAGTTCTTGGTCACGGTGCTGAGCCAGCTGCGGAAACGGTTTATTTTCTCATAATCCATTTTCGGCAGGCTGTTCCAAAGGTTGATCAGCACCTGCTGAAGAATGTCTTCGGTGTCGTGTTCTGAAATATTCATGCTGCGAATAATTGCATAAATATAACGGCGGTAAACGCGTACGAACTCTTCCCAGGACTGTTCGTCCTGTTGGTTCTGCACACGTTGAATGAGTGTTGCTCTGGTTTGGTACTGGTCTTCTGCCGCCACGATTCATCCCTCTGAGTTTTGCGAACAGACAAGCTATGGGCAGTGAACCGAAAATGCAAAGTAAAAAGACCGCGAGCCGGGCAGGCTCCTCAACGATAAAATTGATCCCCTGGCTGGAAATATATGTGTTTTATATGTTCGATCGGATTGACATTGGTCCCGTTTCTTCATAAAAACGCAACAGTTTCAGAGAGAAACCGCTTCTCTTGTTCCGGGAATTCCTTAACAACACTCCATTCCAACTATTTCATGTCGGGTTTAAAACGTAACGCAATTGTGATCGGCATTACCGGTGGAATTGCCTGCGGAAAATCGGAGGTTGGCAGGATTCTCGAAGAGATGGCGTTTTCTGTGTGCGATGCCGACTGCGTGGCACATGCTCTGATGGACAAGGGGTCCGCCGTATTCCGCAAAGTGGTCGATCATTTCGGTGAACAGATACTTACGGAAGAAGGCGAAATATCACGTCCGGTTCTTGGGAAAATCGTGTTTGAAGATCCTCAGCAGCTAGAACAGTTGAATGCATTGGTGCATCCGGCCGTTCGGGCGGTGCTGAGTAAATGGATCGAAGAAATGCGGGCTCGGGGAAAACCTTCGGCCATTCTGTTGCCGCTGCTGTATGAAAGCGGGATGCAGAATCTGAAGTGGGATGCCGTGGTATGTGTTTCCAGTCCGGAAAACGATGTTTTCCAACGATTGGAAAAACGGGGACTCAGTCCGGAAGAGGCTGAAATGAGAGTTCGCTCCCAGATGCCGCTGGCTGAAAAAGAGAGCCGGTCGGATTATGTGCTTCCAAACATTGGAACACTGGGAGAACTAAAGTTGGCAGTGCGGAAAACCGTGGATGCCATCATGCAGGAAAGGTAAATATGAGCGACGAAAACGAAGTGGTTAACGAAGGTGCCGAACAGGTGGATCAACCCGTTGCACCGGCCAAGAAAAAAGCAGCAAAGAAGAAGGCTTCCAAGAAAAAGGCCGTAGCGAAAAAGACGGCGGTTTCCGCGGTCGCGACCGAGGCACCTGCTGAAACGCCTGCCGTACCCAAGCCGGCTGAAGCCCCGGCACCGGCGACCGAAACCGCTTCTGCGCCGGCGGAGAAACCGGCCGACAAGCCGGCCTCTGAAAAGCCTGCGCAAGGTGCTCCCCAGGGAGAGCAGAAAAGACAGCATCACAATGACCGTCCGCAGCATCGCGATCGGCATCAAAACAACGGCAAGAACAACAATAAGAAGAACCGGAATAACAAGAATAAACAACGACGGAACGAAGAGCCTCCGCCGAATGTGGATAATCTTCCGGCGCTCTCCCTGCACGAAATGCAGGTCACCAATATCAACGACATCAAGGTGCTGGCCGAAGAATACGGTCTGCAGGACTATGCTGGCTACAGCAAGCATCAGCTGATTTTCGAATTGCTCAAGGTACACGGCCGCCGCGGCGGACCGCTGCAGGGGCGGGGTGTGTTGGAAATTCTCCCCGATGGATTCGGTTTCCTGCGTTCGCCGCTGAACAGCTATCAGCCCGCACCGGACGATATCTATGTTTCCCCTTCACAGATCCGACGCTTCGGTATTCGCACCGGTGACTTTGTGGAAGGATCCATTCGTGCTCCGAAAGAGAAAGAACGCTTTTTTGCACAGTATAAAGTCGAAAAAATTAATAAGCAGGATCCCGAAATGGCCCGTCGCCGCGTGCCGTTCGAAAACCTGACGCCGCTGTTCCCGGACGAACGTCTGGTGATGGAAACCGCAAATCCCAAAGAGATTTCCATGCGCGTCATGGATATTGTGACGCCGATCGGTAAAGGGCAGCGCGGCCTGATTGTTGCCCCGCCGCGTACCGGTAAAACGGTCTTGATGCAGAAAATGGCGAATGCCATCTCTGAAAACAACCCCGAGTCGAAGTTGATCATTTTGTTGATCGACGAACGTCCCGAGGAAGTAACCGACATGCGCCGCAATACGAAAGCCGAAGTGCTGGCATCAACCTTTGACGAGCCGCCGGAACGCCACACGCAGGTTGCAGAGATTGTAATCGAAATGTCCAAGCGTCTGGTGGAGCAGGGGCAGGATGTGATCATTCTGCTCGACTCCATCACCCGTCTGGCCCGCGCATATAACACCACCTCGCCGCACTCCGGCAAGATTCTCTCCGGTGGTGTCGATTCGAATGCGCTGCACAAACCGAAACGTTTCTTCGGTGCGGCACGTAACATCGAAGGCGGCGGAAGTCTGAGCATCATTGCCACTGCGCTGGTCGATACCGGAAGCCGTATGGACGAAGTGATCTTTGAGGAATTCAAAGGCACCGGTAATATGGAACTCGGGCTGGATCGCGAATTGGTGAACAAGCGTATTTACCCGGCGATCAACATCGAAAAATCCGGCACGCGTAAAGAAGAGCTGCTGCTGCACCCCGATGAGCTGCAGCGCATCTGGACGCTGCGCAAGGCGCTTAAAGATGTTCCGCAGGTCGAAGCCATGGAACTGCTGATCAACCGGCTCAAGAAAACCAACAACAATCTGGAGTTCCTGATGACCCTGCAGGGCAATCAATAAGAGAACTTCCAGGGTTGGAACGAAAGGCGGTCTTCGGGCCGCCTTTTCTTTTTGCCGCCTTTTGACACGCAGTCTTTGATGATCTATTATCTCTTTGTGAAACGGGGGTATTATGCGGACTGTAGCCAAAGTGAATGCCGTATTGTTGGCGGGAGACCGGAGAGCCAGTATTGCTCTCCATAATGAGAATAAAGCATTTCTCGAACTGAGAAACAAACCGCTCTTCATTCATGTGCTCGAAGCGTTGCTCGGTGCCGAGATGGTCGGGGATGTGGTGGTGGTCGGCCCGAAAGATCGGATTGTCCAGACCTTGGAAAAGCACGGCATCACGGAAGGTGTCGTTGTGGTCGAGCAGCGTGAAAACATGATCGAGAATTTTAAGGTCGGTTATGTCTGTTCTCTCGGGCTGGAGGAAACGGTGCCGTTCTGGAGTCTTAAAAATTCCGGGCATGATGAAACCCCGGTGCTGGTTGCCCCCTGCGACATTCCCATGATGCTGCCTGAAGAGGTCGACGAATTTCTCATGCGTTCTAATATGCATGAATATGACTATTCCATCGGCGTCACTTCAGAGGATGTGCTGAGGCAATACCACCCCGCGCAAAATAAGCCCGGTATCCGGATGATCTATTTCCACGTAAAGGAAGATCTCATGCGGCATAACAACCTGCATGTTGCCAAGCCGCTGACATTTGACCATCTCGACTACATTGAAAAGATGTACGAATGGCGCTATCAGACTCGTTTAGCCAATATACTGCGGATGATCTTCTCCATGCTGACGAATGGTTGGCGGCTCATGAAGAGCCTGCGTGTGATCATTCTGATGCAGCTTTCGCTTTACTACGATCGGCACGGGCATCCTAAGCTTGCTGATCAGATGCGTTCTCTCGTCGGTTTCAACCGATTGTCAGAGGGAATCGGTAATGCCCTTGGGGCCCGTGTAGAGATTGTCTACACGCACTTTGGCGGAGCCGCTCTGGATGCGGATAACGAGAAGGATCTGGCGGTCATAGATCAGCGCTATGATGAATGGATGAAATTCCAACGCGGTATGCACACTTAGCCGTGTGAAATATCTTCCACCACGATACGGTTGCCGTGGACTTCGATGACGCGAATTTCGGTTTGACGGGGGATGTAGTCGCCCTGAGTCACAACGTCCAGCTTGCGCCCGTCAAAATAAGCCGATCCTCCGGGTCTCAGATCAGAATGCGAGAGGCCCTCGAGACCCAATAGCGAAAGGTCTTCTTCCGCATCGGGAACTACTTCATCCAATGTCAGATGCTGGAACGCCCTGGTTTCAGGAAGAAAGCGACCGGCAAGCAGCATGAGGACGGTAACGAGAGCAAAGGAGCCGAAGACCGTGAGCAGGGGAGTTGAAAAAGTGACCGGTTCAAGCGAGATCGGCCGCCATGTGCCGGGCATATTTTCCACCATCATGCTAACCAATGCCACAAAGATGCAGAAGATGCCACTGATGCCGGCAAAGCCGAAGCCCGGAATTACAAAAATCTCGACCGCAAGGAGAGCAATGCCGAGGAACAGCAGAAGGATATCTTCATTTCCGGCGAGCCCCGCAATGTGCTGTCCGAAATAGAGCAGCAGTAAGAAACTGATTCCCAGAATACCGAAGAGACCGAACCCGGGAGTTTTAAATTCCAGCCACAGGCCGCCGAATCCTACCATCATCAGAATCATCGTGACGGCCGGGTTGGCAAGAAAACGGGCAACGCGCTCTGCTCCGGTGACCTCCAGAATATTCTTTTCCGCATTTTCAAGCCCGAGGATTTTCAAAAGGTCATCAACGTCTTCGGCCGTTCCTTTTGAAAGCAAGGGGCGCTGATCCTCACCGACCAGCCGTTCGGCTTCCGTATTCGTGAGTGTTAGCAGGCGGCCTTTCTCGCTGATCACCTCACCGTCGATGCTGTATTCCATATCCGCCCGCACCATCGCTTCGGCCATCTTCGGGTCGTAACCCCCTTGCTCTGCCGTTGCCCGCACCATGGCCGCAACTGCGGATGTCATTTTTTCTTCAACGGCATCCGGCAGCTCCTGCACACCGCCCTGTGGCGACATCATGAGCGGGGTGGCGGCTCCGATCACCGCGCCGGGAGCCATGTAGATGTTCGGGGTGGCCAACGCAATGATCGCGCCGGCCGAATAGGCCTCATGTTCGACAAAGGTATACACCGGAATGTCGGTGTGCTTGATTACGTTGATGATGCCTTCGGCCGAATCGACCCGCCCGCCCGGCGTATCCATTTCGAAGATTATCGCGTCGGCTTTATTCCGAACCGCTTCGTCCACGCCACGTCGAACCACATAGAGCAGAGCGGGCTCGATGGTCTTTTTGATCGGGATAATATAGACGAGCGGAGTTTGGTTCGTCCCGGAGGCCTGCACCGAACTGACCATAAACAAAGCGAGTAAGCTGAATAGATACTTTCGGATCATCGTGTTCTCCCGTTAATGCAAACCCAGTTTTTTCCAGACCCTGGAAAAAGGAAAGGAAAATAGGAAGGGGATTGCATAAGGAAAACGTGCGGTTTATTCGGCGTGGACGCGGAAGAAGGTTGCGCCGTTGGTCGCCTGCATTTCCCATTCGACGGCCTCGCCGGCATCGTTCCAGACATTGGAAGCCAGGTTGGTGGTCTGTTTCATCTGCAGGCTCAGGTGCAGCGTGCCGCCTTCGGCCTGAACCATCAGCGCGCCCATGTTGAGGTCCTGAATCGAGTCGGCGGTATAGAGTCCGTATGCGGCGGGATCGGCGATCACACTGGCGGCGCCTGCGTAAAGGGCTGCTCCCTCGTTGTAGGTGGGCGAGAAACCCATTGCCACTTCGTCGCCGTCTTGGCGCCCGTCGCCATCGGTGTCGTCGTTGTCGAGGTCGGAGCCCAGCGCGACTTCTTCAGCGTCGGTGAGGCCATCGTCATCATAGTCGGCGGCTCCCGCAAATTCATAGGCGCCCATATCCACATAAGCCCCCGGGTTTGCATCGCCGTCGAGCGGGCGGGGCAGGCCGTGGAAATCAGTCAGGATGGGGGGGGACTGCATGACGCCGGCATCGATGCAGGGCGAGTCGGGGCGGAGATGGAGCAGCGCGTCGGCGAAAAGCGGTGCGTTGGTCGTGCCGCCGGAGGTCAGATCGGGGCTGCAGCATGCGATGGTCGTGGGGGAGCTGTACAAGTCGTCTCCATGGCTTTGGGCGATGTTTCCGACAATGATGGTGTTGAAAAGCGAGCCAGCGTAGCAACCCCCGCCGTTGGAGCTCGCAAGATTCCCTTTTACGGTACAGTGATATAGGGTGCAATCGTAGCTTCCACCGCCGAGCGTTGCAGAGTTTCCGGTGATGATACAGTTTTGCAGGGTGTTGGTTGATGCATACTCGGCGCATCCGCCGCCGTTGTTCGCAGCGTTTCCTGACACGATGCATTGGCGGAGCGCACTGTTATAGCTTCCTCCGCCAGATTCCGCCGTGTTGTCCATGAGTGTACAGCCGGTCAGTGTGCCTTCGCGTGATCCCCCTCCTGTAGATGAGGCCGTATTATCCGACAGCATGCTGTTGTGAAGGGTTCCTGCATAGGTTCCGCCGCCATCGACGGCGGTGTTGGATTCGATGATGCAATTGGTCAGTGCGCTTGAATGACAACCGCCGCCATAGATGGAGGCGGTATTTCCTGAAATTAAACAATCCACTAACGTGGATGTGTGGCATCCTCCGCCATAAGCGGCGGTGTTGTTTTTGAGTTCGCACAGGGTCAAGGTGCTTTTGTAGACTCCTGCGCCCTTTGATGCAGTATTTAGGGTGAGGTAGCAGTTGGTTAGAATGGCCCAATAGCTTCCGCCTCCATAGTTGGTTGCGGCATTGGCCGTAAGGGAGCAATCTGTTAAAGTTCCATAGTAGGTTCCTCCGCCAGACGCCGTGGCAACATTGGCGGTGTAGGTGCAGTTAGAAAGCGTTCCAAATGCACTGCCCGCTCCAAAGCTTGCGGAATTATTAGAAAAGGAGCAACCCGTTAAATCTCCTTCGTAGCTTCCTCCTCCAAAGTTGGTTGCAAAATTGTCCACAAAGGTGCAATTCGTTAAAATTCCGTGTGAGCTTCCGCCTGCGCTTAATGCAACATTGCTGGTGAAGGTGCAATTTGTAAAGCTACCTAAGAAGCTTCCTCCGCCATAACTTGCTGCCCTGTTTCCTGAAAATGTACAATCCGTGAAAATGCCTTTATATGCCCCGCCACCAAAATTGATCGCTATTGAATCTTTGATGTCGCAGTTTTTAATTTTGGGTAAATTTGAGCCCGCACAAATTGCACCGCCGGATTGGTCATATATGGCATCGCCCGTTGCGTCGTTGGCGTATCCCTTTTGCAGGGTAAATCCGTCCAACTCTCCCTTCGTCATATACACGCAGCGCACCAGCACATCATTCCGGCCTAATGAGACATTGTTTCCGGCAATAATCGTATTTTCCGTAAGGCCCCAGGATTGAACACGGATATCTTTGGTGATCACCACCCGATTGAACGAGCTGTAGCCGGGCGTTACGGTGTGGCCCAAATTATAGATGCCTTCATACACCATCACGGTGTCGCCATCTGATGCCGCATCGACGGCCGTCTGGATCCTGTTTGCTGCGGTGCCCCAGCTGGAGTAGGGGGGCGTGTCGGAACCGGTCGGCGACACATAAAAGGTCGCGGCCATCGTGCTGGAGGCCAGTAAGAACAAGGATAGGCCGAGGGCGGTTGTTTTCATGGTTGTTTCTCCTTATTGGGGCTAGTCGAGTCGGACGTTAATTTTATAGTAGGAGTTCGGGAGGTCGTTTCCGAAGCCGATCACATCGTGGGGATAAGGCAGGGTGTAGCCTTTGTCCTGAAAACCATCCACGAGGTTGGTGCTCCAGCTGACGCCATACGTGCGGCCTGCGACGGAGGGCGACCACTCCAGGGTGATCCGGGTAACGCCGGGCGTTTCGGTATCGATTCTCGTCGTCTGTGTAACTTTGAGGTACGAGAGCGGATCGAGCGGGTCGGTTCCGGCGATGAATTCCTGAATGTTGCTGTGCGGGTCGGTATCTGGATTTTCTGCGGCGACGGCGTTGGTGACGCCGCCGAAGTTTTCGAGTTCCCAGCTGTCATCCATTCCATCGCTGTCGGAATCGCCGTTGAGCCACATTTCGAAGGCACCCATATCGACGTTGCCGTATCGAATGCGAGGCAGGTTGTTATAATCCCCTTCGGTGGAAACGTAGGTGTCATTGCCTGCGTTGATACAGGGCGACGTGTTTGCGAGATAATAGTCGCTTCCCCGGACGAAAATATTCGGCGAGTGGCTGATAAACTGCGGTGCGTTTGTGATGTTGAGATTATAAGCATTGGCGGTGAGTCCCGGGCTGCAGCAATATTTTGCACTGGCTCCCCGCAAATTGATGTCCGCTGTCCAGCAATAGTTGTAGTAGATGATGGAGTTGTAGACGCTGCCGGCGTTAACCCCGCCGCCCTGGTCGGCTCCATTTTCCACGACCGTGCAGTTCCGCAGGGTTGCGCTGCTGCTGCCTCCTCCGTATTCCACCGCAAAGTTGTCGCGAATGATGCTGTTGCGGGCGGTGCCTTTATACATGCCGCCCCCTTGGCTGACGGAGGCCCGGTTGTGGGCGACTTCGCAGCGATCAATGTCGCAAGATGACAGGCCGCCGCCGGACGGTGCTGTATTGCTGCTGATGGTGGAGTGGGTCAGGATGCTGTTGTATGCCGCACCGCCCTCTGCCGAGGCCGTATTGTTCGAAAGAGTACAATCGGTCGCGGTGCTGCCATTGAGTCCTCCGCCATAATCGGCCGTGTTGCCAACGATCGTGGAATCGATCAGACTGCTTTCATGAGATGCTCCTCCGCGGGTGGCGGCGTTGCCGGTGAGCGTGCAGTATTCCAGCGTGCCGCGATAGGCTCCAGCTCCATTGTAAGCCGCGCAGTTTTCGAAGGTCGAATAGGTGATTCGGGGCGTGTTGTTTTCGCAGTAGATGCCGCCTCCTTGATTGTCGCCCGAACCTTGGGTTGAGGCCGCGCCGTTTCGAATGACCAGGCCTTCGAGTACGCATTCGCTATAACCCAGGTTGAAACAGCGGGTGCTGCCGCCGCCGTCAACAATGGTAGGTGTTGAAGCCGCGCGACCCCGCAGCAGGATCGGTTTGTCGACTAGAATCGGTTCCGTGACGGTATAGGTTCCTGCACCGATCTGAACGCGACCTTTATAGATGTTTTGCGCGTCCACGCCCGCTTGAATGGTCTGCTTGGCGCTGGCCCAGCTTGTGCCGTCGTTGTCGTCATTGCCGGACGTTTTTACAAAGATGTCCGAGTCTGCTGTGGAAACCACTTCGACAATCTGTGTGGTCGAGAAGCCCTGTGGATAGGTGTCGTTGAAGCCGGTCAGGATGACCTCAACGTTTTGACTGATGGATCCCGGCCAGGTGTGGGTAAAGGTTCCTGCGCTGTTGGTCATCATGGTTCCGTCGCCGAGGTCGATCACGGTTTTCGATACTTGCCCTTCAACGATTACGGAATAGGTGCCTTCGGTATAGACCAGAATCGGCGACGGGCCGTACAACGCCATTTCGATGGGGCCGGTGAGCGTTGCGCCCACTTCATCGCAACCCATGGCGGGCGGCGTATTCCATGCTTCGCCATCGCGGTCGGTGCCGGAGGCATAGGCGGGATCGCCCGCGCCGATGCAGGGCGATGCGGCGGCAATGTGCGAGGAGGAGATCAGCATCGGATTGTTGGTGATGCAGCCGTTCTCGCCATGCGTCGCGTCGGGCGAGCAGGTGTGGTGGGGGGACGAACTGAGCATGTCGCTTCCGTCGCCCGCGGCGGTGTTGAACCAGACAATACAGTTGTTGGCGTTGCCGGAATACATGCCGCCGCCGTCCGTGCCGGCCTCGTTGGCCGTGATGGTGCAGTGGTTCGCGGTGGTGTAGTACAATCCGCCGCCAGCCGTGATCGCTTTGTTTCCGCTGAAGACACAGCTGTTTGCGATGCCCTGATGCATGCCGCCCGCATGATTCATCGACTGGTTGCCGAGGAAGACACAGCGGTTCGCGGTTCCCTGGTACATGCCGCCCGCGCTGTTGAGCCCTGTGTTTCCTATGAACCGGCAATCGTTCGCGACGGCTTGGTACATGCCTCCGCCCTGGCTGGCGGTGTTATTTTCAAACGTGCAGCTGTTGGCCGTTCCGGAGTACATGCCGCCGCCATAGCCGCCCGAGGTGTTGTCCCGGAATTCGCAGGCTGTCGCAATGCCGCCATACATGCCGCCGCCCTCATCGCGGCAGCTGTTTTCGATAAATGTGCAGCCTTGTGCATGGCCGAGATAGAGTCCGCCGCCTTCACCGCTCAGACACCAGTTATTGGTAAAGACGCAGTTGATGGCCGTCCCGTAGGCCATGGCGCCGCCTCGGGTTGCTGCATTGCTTTCAAATATGCAGTTTTCGATTTGCGGGGAGAGGGAATAGCCGCAGAGCACGCCGCCGCCGGAATACCCCTTGGTGCTTTCTTGATTATTGCCATTGCGGAAGGTGATTCCGTAAACCGTGGTGTGGTTGTCGGCAATGTCCAGGCAGCCGACTCCGGTGTATTGGTTGGATGAGCCTCCATCAATAATTGTGTATTCAGCCCCGTTGAGGCCGATCAGCTGGATCTCGTTTTCAATCAGAAGGGTTTCGGTCAGCTCGTAGACGCCGTTGGAGATGATCACCTTTCCGCCAATGAACTCCTGCGCATCGATGGCGGCTTGGATGGTTTGCTTGGAGGCGGCCCAGCTTCGTCCATCCGCTGAATCATTCCCGTTGGTGGACACGTAGAGGGTGTTAAAGTCGGTCGCGCGAACTGTAATGGAGTTGGTGACCGCGTTCAGAATTTGGCGGTGCTCGTCGTAGGCCGAAACAACCATGTTGTAGGTGCCGGGCGTTGTCCATGTATGGGAGATGGGGCGAATGGCCGTGTTGATGGCGGTCTGCCCATTGCCGAATTCAACATAGTCGCTGAAGAACGCCCCTTGAATATCAACGGTAAAAAAGGCCTGGAAGCCTGCGGGGATATCGGACGGGCCGTCGACGGTGATCGAAACCTCGGAGGCGACATAGGGAAGCATCGGTTCGTCGCAGCCCATGGCCGGATTGGTGCGCCAGTGTTCCCCGTCGATGTCGAGGGTGTCGCGCGGAATGGTTCCCGACCCGGCACACGGTGAACTCAATTCAATGTGAGAAGCAGAAACGAGTTGCGGATTATTCGTGATGTTGCCGTCCACACCGTGTTCAAGGTCGGGCGAGCAGGAGTCGGTAGCGGTGCTTCCGTATATATTATCGTTGCCATTGAGGGCGGTGTTGAACCAGACGATGCAGTGATCCAACGTTCCGCCATAGCTTCCGCCGCCGGTGCCTACCGCATGGTTGTCGGTGTAGGTGCAGTGCGTAGCGTTTACATTGTACGTTCCGCCGCCTTGTTTGAATGTTTTATTGCCTCGGAAAACGCAATTTTCGGCGGTTCCTGACCACATGCCGCCGCCTGGGGAGGTATCGCCGCGGTAGTTGGGAATGCCTTCGTTGAACAGAAACTGGCAGTCGAATACGTGGGAATCTCGTGCTCCACCCCCGTAGGTTCCCTTGTTTTCTTTGAAGATGCAGCGGGCGGCGTAACCGTCCTGAATGCCGCCCGCGCCGTTGGCGCTGGTGTTATGCTCAAAGAGGCTGTCCACCGCATAGCCTGCCTGCATTCCCGCCGGGCCGTTGCTGCCTGTGTTCAGCCTAAAGGTGCAGTTGGTGGCGGTTCCGCGCCACATGGCGCCACCGCCATTGACGGAGTTGTTGGCGGTCAGGGTGCAGCTATCGACGACGGGGTTGAGCCCCGAACAATAAACAGCGCCGCCGCCCGTGGCGAGCGGGCTATAGCCTCGGCCATCGCGGAGGGTCAGGCCTTTCAGTGTGCAGTGGCTGTTGTACAGCATGAAACAGCGGGTGTGGTTGCCGTCGGCGGTCACGGTGGTGTTTTCCGTGCCGTTGAGTCCTTCGATGCGAATCTCTTTTTCAACGCAAATTTCGGAGGTGATGGCATAGGTTCCGTTGGAGACCAAAACCAGTCCGCCCGCCACGTCCTGCGCATCGACCGCTTCTTGAATGGTGTGCATGGCGGTTTCCCAGCTTTCGCCATCAAAGGGAGATTGGCCGTCTTCCGAAACATAAACAGTGGTCATGTTGTCGGTGTGGGAATAGACCACATTGGAAACGGAGACGCCGCCGGGATAGTCATCGTTGTATCCCGTGAGCACCACTTGAAAGTTTCCGTGCCCAAAGGTGTGCGAGATTTCAGTGCTGGTCGGATTGGTGACGGCCGTGCCGTCGCCAAAGTCGAGAACGGTCTGGGTGACCGGGCCTTCGACATAGGCCTCGAAATGAATCTCTTGATTTGCTGCTGCGAGTTCCGGGGTCGAAAGCGTCAGCGTCATCTCGCCGCCAACGGTGGTTTTAATTTCATCGCATCCGATGGACGGTGTGGCATTCCATGCTTCGCCGTCGATGTCGGTGAGGTGGGTCAGATAGCTCGCGCTTCCTGCCCCGATGCATGGGGAGGTGGCGGCAATATGCGAAAATGAAACCAGCTGCGGATTATTGGTGATGTTGTGATTTCCGTCATCGGTTTGGGCTTCGGGAAAACAGGAATAGCGGGCTTTAGTCTGACTTTCAATATTGTTTTCCTGATGCACCGCCCGGTTGTTCCAAAGGATGGAATTGTTGGCGGTGCCGCCATACATGCCGCCGCCCTGCGATGCCATATTGTCGAAAAAGGTGCAGTTGTTGGCGGTGCCTTTATACATGCCGCCGCCTTGGGCTCCCCCTTGGTTGGCCGTCACGACGCATTGGTTCAGCGTCGATTGGTAGGCGCCCCCGCCATGGGTGGTTGCGATATTGTTGATGAAGGTGCAGGCTCTGGCCGTCCCGCCTTTTAGGCCAGCTCCATAGGTGGCCGTGTTGTTTCTGAAAGTACAGCGATAGGCGGATCCATCCTGCATGCCTCCCCCGTATGTCGCCGAGTTGTCAACGAACAGGCAATATTCCGCTTCGGTGGATCGGGCGCCACCGCCATAGGTGCCTGCGTTGTTCGTGAAGATGCAGCCGTTGGCCGATCCTTTATACATGCCATTGCCTTGGTTGCCGGAAATGATGCAGTTCCATACGAACGGGGTGTTGTCATCGCAATAGATCCCGGTGCTGGCACCATCTTTAATCGTCAGGCCAACGACCTGGCAGGCGTTGGTGCCTAAATCCAATACATTGTTCAGGTTTTCCCCGTTGATGATGCTGTGATCGGCATATTCCAAGGAGAGGAATGCGCCGCGCAGAACGATGTTGTTAGTCACCTCCAACGTTTCTGAAGGGGTATAGATTCCACGATAGATGATGACCTCATCGCCATCCTCCGTCACATCAATGGCCTGCTGAATGGTGCGCGCCGCCGTCGTGGCATTGGTGTAAGGCGCGGTCGGTCTTTGACAGGTCTGATCCACATAAACCGTCTTGGCTTGAGCGAAACCTGCAGTACAACAGATGAGTGCGATGATCCAATGCTTGGTGTTTAAAATATTCATTCAGAATTCCTAAAGTGAAGTTAGATGAGAATTTTATAAACAGAGATTTATAAAGTTATAAATCAATGCGGTCGTAATGACTAACTAAAATACAGGGTATATTATACGTGTATAAGGGTATCGGTGATTGGGTATATGTATGCTTATTTATAAAAAGGAGCCGAGAACTTCCAATGTCTGGAAAAGGTACTTATGATGTCCTACATGAATTTAAAAGGTAAGCGGGCATTGGTTACGGGGGGAGCGGTGCGGATTGGACGGGCCATTACAGAGGCTCTTCAGGCCGCAGGGGCGGAGGTGGTGGTGCATTACCTCAGCTCGGCCGAAGAGGCGGAGGCGCTTTCTCCCTTTACCGTTCAAGGTAACCTGTTATCGGCTGATGATTGCGCTCGGATGGTCGAAAAGGCCGGCCCGCTCGATATTCTGGTTAACAACGCCTCTCTTTTCACCAAAGACCGTTTAGCGGACGGGTTTCCCGAGCGGGTGCTGCGTGAGTTTCAGGTGAACCTGTTTGCCCCGATGGAATTGACCCGCCTTTTTGCGGTGCAGGCTGAAGAGGGCGCGGTGATTAATCTGTTGGACCGTCGGATTCGGGCTAATGATACGAAAGCGCTGCCTTATTCAATTACAAAAAAGGGGCTGGAGGAGCTGACCAAGCTATCGGCCTTGGAGCTTGCGCCGAACATTCGCGTAAATGCGGTTGCGCCTGGTCCGATTCTTCCTCCGCCGGGTGAGAGCGGAGAAGATTTTGCGGTGCGGGCCGGTAATGTGCCGTTGGAACTGTTTCCAACCCCTGGAAATATAGCTGAAGCCGCGCTGTTTTTATTGAAGGCCGATTACTGTACGGGGCAGGTTATTTATGTGGATGGCGGGCAACACCTGCTCGGCAACGGAGTTTTTGATCAAGGAGTGTAGCGGCTTCGCCGCAATTTAGGATTTTGGATTGTCGATCGTTGATTTTCGGGTCCGCGACGGCGTTTAGGAGAAAAGGCATGGACAAAATTTTTATTCGGGATCTGGCGTTACGCTGCATTATCGGTATCTATCCGGAGGAGCGTCGTGAGAAACAGGACATTGTTATTAATGTTGAGATGCATACAGATCTCCGCGCAGCGGGTCGGACGGACGATCTGAACGATACGGTTGACTACAAATCGATCAAGAAAGCCATCCTCCAGCTGGTCGAGGGCAGCGGTTTCCAGTTGATTGAATCGCTGGCGGAACAGATTGCCGACATTGCGCTAAGTAACCAAAAGGTTGAGCAGGTGATCGTCACGATCGACAAACCCGGAGCTCTTCGTTTTGCAAAAGCTTCTGCGGTGGAAATAACACGCCCGTAATCACTGGACTTTTTGAATCTGAAGAAATTTCCTCACGTGGCTATTAATATATAGTTCACACTTTTAAATGTGTGAAATGGTGCATATGCCTGTGTTTATGTGGGATTGAACTATTTCACACATTTAAAAGTGTGAAATTAGCGGGGTAATCGTGTGTTTTGGGGCAGGAGGAAGATTGCCTTCTTATGCAGAAATGGAAGTCAGGTTATGCAACTGATCCTTCAAATTCGCCCATGGCGCGGAACTTGTCGTACCGATCCTGAAGAATTTCTTCTTCAGACATTTCCTGCAGTTCGGCCAGGTTTTTCAGTACTGCGGCTTTCAGATTGGCGGCTGCAGCTTCCGGGTCGGTGTGCGCTCCGCCTTTCGGCTCGGGAATAATTCCATCGGCCAGTTTCAACTCCATGAGGTGTTTTCCCGTAATTTTAAGCGCTTCGGCGGCTTTATCGGAATAGGCGCGGTCTTTCCAGAGAATGGCTGCACAGCCTTCCGGAGAGATTACGGAGTAGTAGGCATGTTCCATAATCAGGATGCGATTGCCGATGCCGATTCCCAACGCTCCGCCGGAACCGCCTTCACCAATGATTACACAGATGATCGGAACTTTTAGGTTGAAGCATTCGCGCAGATTAACGGCAATGGCTTCGGCAATATGTCGCTCTTCTGATTCGAGACCGGCATAGGCGCCTTTTGTGTCGATCAGAGTCACAATCGGCACATTGAATTTGTCGGCCAGCTTCATGAGCCGCAGAGCTTTACGATAGCCTTCCGGATGGGCGCAACCGAAGTTGGTTTCCACGTTGGTTTTGGTGTCGCGACCTTTCTGCGAACCGATAATCATGACTTTTTGTCCATCAATTCTGGCAAAGCCGCCGACAATGGCGCGATCATCGCGATGGATGCGGTCGCCGTGGATTTCCACGAAATCGGTGGTCATGGCTTCGATGTAATCCAGAGTGTAAGGGCGGTTGGGGTGGCGCGCCACCTGAACTTTCTGCCAGGCGGTCAGGTTTTCGTAGATCTCGTTGCGAGTCTGCTCGATCTTGTCCTTCATGTTCTGAATTTCGTGGGACACATCAATGTCCTGTTCCTGACTGAAGGCCTCTAGCTCTTTAAGTTTCGTTTCGAGTTCGTGAACCGGACTCTCGAATGGAAGGCTGAATTGTGCGCTCATGCAGTGCTCCTCTTAAAAAAAAATTATTCGCTGATTATAACGGTTGTTTTACGCGGGACCAGATCAAAGAGTTCTTCAACATCTTCGTTCAGCATGCGGATGCAACCGGCACTGGACTGCTGCCCGATACTATCGCGTTCCCAGGTTCCGTGAATTCCGAAACCGGTGATTTCGGGGTGCTCTTCTGATACAATTTTCATCCACCGCGTACCCAGCACGTTTTCAGGGTCGCCATATTCGATCTGCTTGCCGTCGGTGAATCGGGTCCACGGCGGCTCCGTAATTTTATCCACAATTTTAAATTCAACGGCCGGGGTTTTTCCGAACTTTCCGGTTCCCACCGAATAGCGTTTAAACAGCTGATCCCCAGCCATCAGGTCGAGCGTGTTGCGCGACTTAGAAACACGAATGCTGAAATCACCATTATAAACCACCACGCCGGCGCCGGCCCGGATGGTGTCGGTCTGCATACCGTTCATCATTTTAATCAGTGCAACGGTGGTGTTGTATTTTTTGGCAATCTTCTGCAGGTAATCGCCCGACTGAATCGAGTAACGCTCTTTTCCGGGCATAGGAATCGGCGACTTCAGGATTTTCATGTTCACATCGCCCAGCAACTTGATGGCTTCCGGATCGGGGGAGGCGGCCACAATCTGATCCAACTGCCTTTTAGCTTCCGCCAATTGGCCGGCATCGAGTGCGGAACGCGCATCGGAGATGGCGGATTGAACTTCCGGCGAAGCCTGAACGGCAATTATCGGTGCCGGCGCGAGGCCCAGCGGTTCCGGTTCAAAGCTGGCTGCAGGAGCAGCCGGTTCCGGAACATTCACAGCTTCTTCGTCTGATTTTTTGCCTTTGGACCAGACCAGATACGCACCCACAAGGACGATCTGTATAATAATGATGATAACGAAAACCCGTTTCCAACCCCCGCCGCCGCGGTTGTTGTAGGAGCCTGCATAAATTGGTTTTGCCATAGTCGAGAAACCTTCGTTCGGTTAAAGTTTCGCATTTATGCATAATCCGCTTCCGCCCTGCAATAATAATACGATTACAGATGGAAACACGGGCCCGATACAGGTACTTTTCCAAACCTTGAAACTATGAAAATATTGCTTATAACACCCCCACTACTGCAACCGAACACGCCCTATGCCGCCACACCGCTGCTTACCGCCTGGCTTAAATCGCTTGGGCATGATGCGGTTCAGAGTGATTTGTCGCTGAAACTGCTACTTAAACTTTTTTCAAAGGAAGGCGTGGCAACGCTCAGTCGCGAACTGGGTATTCCAATGGATGCTGCGGAGCCCTATCTGGAAACAGTGGAAGAGGTGCTCGGTTTCCTTCAGAACAGAAATCCGGGTGCGGTGGGGAAAATCCTGCAGCGCGGCTGGTTGCCGGAAGGCGAGCATCTGGCCCGGGCCTATGAGCTGGAAGAACAGTTGCAATGGAACTTCCGGGGATTGGAAGCGGAGGACCGTGCCCGCTATCTGGCCGGGCTCTATCTCGATGACATTGCCGATGTCGCCTCGGAGCTTGATCCACATTTTGGATTTTCACGCTATGCTGAAAGCCTGACCGCAAGTCTTCCGGACTTTGGAATTATTCGCGATGAGCTGGAGCACGGCGATTCCATCTTTTTCCAATGGTTGGAACAACTGGCCGATGATGAAATGCGGAAGCATCGGCCCGATATGGTGGTGTTAACCGTGCCGTTTCCGGGGTGTCTGCTCGGTGCACTGATTATTGCCCGCCGGATGCGGGCAACGCATCCATTAACGCACATTACCATGGGCGGCGGCTATCCGAATACAGAGCTGCGGGAGCTGAAGGACCCGGCCATCTTTAATTATGTCGACAGCATCACGCTCGATAGCGGCTTTCTCCCGCTTCAGCGTCTCGCTGAAGGCGGTAAGCTGGTCCGCACCTTTGTCTGCGAAAATGATGCTGTGGTTTTCCAAACCTCGGAAGCCGAAGAGGTGGCCCACGCCGATCTGCCGGCGCCAGATTTCCAGGGATTGGAACTCGATCATTATTTCGGAATGTTTGAAACGCTCAATCCGGTCACCCGGCTCTGGTCCGATGAGCGGTGGAATAAGCTGGTTCTGGCGCATGGCTGCTGCTGGAGCCGCTGCGCCTTTTGCGATACCTCCATCGACTATATCTGCCGCTACGATCCCGCCGATGCCCAGACGATCTGCAATTGGATAGAGCGCATCATGGCGGAAACCAATTTTCCCGGCTTCCATTTTGTCGATGAGGCGCTCCCTCCGGATCTTTTGAATGAACTGTGCGATGAAATTCTACGGCGCGGCCTGGAAATCGAATGGTGGGGGAATATCCGCTATGAAAAACGGTTTTCAACAGAGCTGATTCGAAAAATGGCTGCGGCGGGTTGCATTGCGGTAACCGGCGGTTTGGAAACCGGCTGCGACCGGACGCTGAAGCTGATGAAAAAGGGGGTCATCATGCAGCATGCGGCGAGGGTGATGGCCGACCTAGCCGATGCCGGTATTCTTACGCATGCTTATCTGATGTATGGTTTTCCCACCCAGACCGGGGAAGAAACATTTCAAACCTTAGAAATTGTGCGGGACTTTTTTGATTGCGGCATTCTGCATTCCGCTTATTGGCATCGGTTTGCGTTGACCGATCATAGCGATATCTCCATTCATCCGGAGCACTACGGGGTCCGGGTGCCTGAGCGACCTGTATCGAATTTTGCTCGTAATGAGATCCCGTTTGAGTACGACTTCGATCACGATGTAGAAGCAGTCGGAGAAGCGCTGAAGGCGGCAACCTATAATTACATGCACGGTGTGGGTTTTGACCGGCCTGTCGGGGAGTGGGCAGCGCACTAAAAAAGCTTGTTTTCCGGTTCAGTTTTAAATCCGTTCTGCTAGTTTACTCTGCTTTAGGAGATGTGCCGGGATGGGAGAAATGATGGCTCGGGCATCATTTGTACAATGAAAAAAGCAGTTCAAATCATAATTTTTCTGCTGATTTCGGCACATTCGGAGGTCGCACTTGCACAGGGTGCGTCGGGAGAACCGCAAGCCTCGGACACCGTGCAGGAACAGCAGGCGCCGAAAAAGGTGACCGCTGTTTATGGTGTAACTGCGGACGACTACCTGCCCGAAGATGAGTTTTCGGCTCAGGATTACCTCAAGCCCCAAACCCGGCGGGCGCCTTCCCGGCCGGGATTCGATCTGCCGGACGCGTTCTATTTTATCGGCGGCCCGGTTTTCCTGCTGATTCTGCTCCGCGTTCTCGTGATTTTCCTCAACGGGTTCGAGGAAAAGCGCAAGGAAGAGGAAAATGAAGTGGCCAGCGAACATTTCAATCCTGAATAATCCGACTTGCCCAAATCCCGTCTTCCTTAGATACTCCGCCGGAACATGCTCAGAACATTAAAAATCAAAAACCTCGCACTCGTTGACGACGTACAGGTGGGCTTCAGCGAAGGCTTGAATGTCATCACCGGCGAAACCGGCGCCGGTAAGTCCCTCATGATCGGTGCTTTGCGGCTCCTGCTCGGCGAGCGTGCTGATAAATCCATGATCCGAACCGGGGAAAGCTCCTGTTCCGTGCACGCGGAATTCGGGCTGGAAAGCACCGCTCAGGTCGATGCCATTCTTGAAGATGTCGGCCTCGAACGGTGCGACGGCGGCCTGCTGATTATTCGACGGAACATTACAGAGACCTCCAATCGCACCACCGTAAACGACGAAACCGTTACGCTCACCGTGCTCAAACGCCTCGGCGAAGTGCTTGTGGATATGCACGGGCCGTACGACCACCAGTCGCTGCTCGACCAGAATGTGCAGCTCGAAATCCTCGATGCCTTCGGACAGCTTGGTAAAGCCAAAGAAACCTATTCCGCGGAATACCGGAAATACCGCGATGTTCAGAAACAGATCGACGCGCTTAATTCCGATAATGAAGAAGATCTGCAGCGCCAGATTGAATTCCTCGATTACCGCGTAAACGAAATTGAAAGCGCCAACCTTAATC
Organism: Pontiellaceae bacterium B12227; assembly: GCA_029432775.1. Lineage (GTDB taxonomy): Bacteria > Verrucomicrobiota > Kiritimatiellia > Kiritimatiellales > Pontiellaceae > Pontiella. The sequence continues at coordinate 65,981 of JAROAZ010000017.1, forward strand.
CCGAAGAAGAAGCCGAGGTTGAAGAAGAGCATAGCGTGATAGCCAACTCCCAGCACGTGATCGAGCTGGCCAACGGCGTGGTGCAGGCATTGACCGAAGGCGAAGGATGTGCGTTCGACGGCCTCGTATCTGCCCAGCAGGCACTTAACCAGCTGATCAAACTCCTGCCCGAAGCGCAGGACTGGCACGACGAAATTGAAACCGCAGTTACCTCCGTTCAGGAAGTCGTTCGATCCGTCGAAAACTCGGCTGCCGGAATCGATGGAAGCGCCGAGCGCATGCAATGGCTTGATGATCGGCTCACGACCTACCAGACGCTCAAACGCAAATACGGCACCACGGTGGAAGAAGTACTCGAAAACGGGAAAACCTGGAGCGAGCAGCTGAAAGAGCTGCGCGGTCGTGATCGCCGACGCGAAAAGCTTGAAGGCGAGCAGGCCGCCATTTTCCAAACATTGGAAAAAGCCGGGGCCAAACTTCGCTCCGAGCGCGAAAATGTGGCCGATCACCTTTCAGAATGCATTACCCGTGAGCTGGTCGATATCGGCTTCGAACACGGCTTCTTTGATATTCAGATTACGCCTTGCGAGCCGACTCCGAACGGAATGGACGTCATTGAATTCGGTTTTGCACCGAATGCCGGTGAGGATATGCGACCGTTGCGCATGATTGCCTCTTCCGGTGAAATCTCCCGCGTCATGCTCGCCACCAAAGCCGTTCTCGCCAAACAGGATCAGATTCCGGTTCTCGTGTTCGACGAAATCGACGCCAACATCGGCGGCGAAATCGGCGGAGCCGTCGGGCGTAAACTCGCGCAGGTCGCCGAACATCATCAGTTGCTCTGCATCACCCATCTCCCGCAGGTCGCCGCCTGCGGTAACCGGCACCTCGCCGTATCCAAAAAGGTCGAAGACGGACGCACGTTCACCGAAGTCGAACTGCTCGACGACGAAACCCGCGCCGAAGAACTCGCCCGTATGCTTGGTGGTGTTGGCTCGACCAACGTCACCCTCCAGCATGCCAAAGAGATGCTGAATCAGACCACGCTCGGTTTGTAGGGGCTCTACTGCCGCAATATGCTGACGCTGCACTGTTTTGACTGTGTTGGCATTCAAATCGAACTAACATATTTTTTTTGATCTTGCGTGGATCTTGAAAGAAAAGTATGTATTGACTTATTTTAATTGGTTGTTTAATCTTTGCTAGGCGCAGAAGGAAAGGGCACTAACAAGTTATGTAAGCTGAAATTAAATAGTCAGGAGGGCATCATGATCGCGAGACTGAGTGCACATGTTCATAAATTTATTATTATAACCGCCCTTGTGGCGGCGGTACGGCCCGAGGCGGTTGTTCGCTATGTTGATATAAATAATGTAACTCCGGCCCCGCCCTATACCAGTTGGTTAACTGCGGCCACCAATATTCAAAACGCAGTCAATCTTTCTGCAGATGGCGATACGGTGCTTGTTGCACAGGGGGTCTACCTTCTGAAAGGGGGGATTGTGGTTACAAATAACATCAGCATTATAGGTGCAGGGAATCCTGAGCAAACAATCATTGACGGAGGGCATAATGGCCGAGGTTTCCACCTTGGAGAAACATTCAGTGTGATAGGTGGTTTTACCATTCGGAATGGCATCGGATTTTCAGGAGAGGGAGGGGGCATATATTGCGATAACCGGTCTCCATCTATTTTCAACTGCTTGATTGAGGACAACCAAAGCGGCGGTGGTGGAGGAATAAAGAGTGGTACTGCGTATAACTGTCTATTCATAAATAATAGTGCTGATCAATGGGGCGGCGGCGGAATGAGTGGCGGAATTGCCTATGATTGTTTGTTCGTCGAAAACGATGCGTCTAAAGGTGGCGGATTGCTATTCTCGGACGCATTCAGCTGTACCATGGTCAGTAACACGGCCGACAGTGGTGGGGGAATGTATGCAGGATCAGCGAGCAACTGCACGTTTAATGGTAATCAATCCATGTTTGGAGGCGGTATGGCATTCGGAGCGGCCTTCGATTGCGTTGTGCGTCAGAATCAAGTCCATCCCTCCGGTTTTTTCGTTGGCGGTGAGGGGGGAGGGCTGTATGAGGTGGATGCAATCAACCTCTTGCTTGACGATAATTATGCCTATTGGTTGGGCGGCGGAATGTATGGTGGGTCCGCACTGAGCTGCATTATCACCAACAATGGTGCTGACGAAGGTGGCGGGGTTTTCGGTTCGACGGTCCTAAACTGTCTAGTTGTGAAGAATATGGCGGATCATGGCGGCGGTATGAACGGTGGTATTGCCGTCAATAGTACGATCTACGACAATGGGGGATGGCTCGGTGTTGAGGGGGCACGATTTGTTACGGCATCGAATTGTATTATTCAAGGGAGTGAATTATACAGCGGCACAACGGGTTCGTCGTACTTTCACTGTTGTTCTCCAGATGCTACGCATGGGGTGGATGGAAACATCACTAATGCTCCTTCATTTATGAATAGCGGGCAGGATTATCGCCTTTCCTTCGATTCACCGTGTATTGATGCGGGTGATAACTCAATTCTTATCTGGCCCTCGGATCTCGAGGGGAATGCGCGCATCATTAATAGCAGGGTCGATCTAGGAGCCTACGAATATAACCCGATTCTCAGAGACTCTGATTCTGATGGGATTACGGATGAATGGGAGCTTTTGTATTTTGCCAGTGCAACAGGCTGTGTGGCCACGGGTCATGCAGACATAGATGGTTGTGATAATCTGGAAGAATACATTGCCGGAACCGATCCCACCAATTCAGGTTCCTTTTTTCAGGCCACTCAAGCCTATCCGATAGAAGCTGGTTTTGTGTTGGAATGGAATGCGGTGAGCAACCGGTTGTACAGTATCGACTGGACGCCACAGCTTATGGGTGCATTTCAACCATTGGAATCCGGTATCCCTTATCCACAGGCGAGCTATACAGATACGGTACATACCACAGACGACGTGATTTTCTATAGTCTCAAGGTAATACGGGATTAATATAAAAGTCATTTGCGTTCGTTTGGATGCTATGAACTCAGTCTTCCTGTACGAGCTGGATGATTTCCTTCAGCATGGGGGTAGTTTTGTCGCGGTTCAAGGTTGGGTGGCGGCCTCCGAAGGTTTTATACCTCTTCTCTGCCGACATCATGACCTGATAATCGCGCACGATGACGGATTTCAGTCCGTGATCGGCCGCGACGATGCGAAGCTCGGCGATGAGCATGAGGCGCTGGACTTCCTGGGGCAGTTTGCCGAAGCGGTCTTTTATCTCGCGCTTCATCAGGGTGATTTCCTGTTTCGTCGCCAGTGCCGACATGCGTTGATAGAGACGCAGGCGCAGATTTTCGTCCTCAATATATTCGTACGGGATAAATGCGCCGTTTTTTGAGTTTCCAGACTTTGGAGAAAGGTCGAGGAAATCGATTTTTACAGTGACGTCCATCAGCGGCGGCGGCTTCTTTCCCTGCATGATGGCAATGGTGCGTTTGAGCAACTGGCAGTAAAGATCGAATCCGACGGCGGAAATATGGCCGCTTTGCTTCGCGCCGAGCATATTGCCCGCACCGCGCAGCTCCAGATCGCGCAGGGCGAGGCGGAAGCCGGAGCCGAGGCCTGTATAGCGCTTGATGGCGTTCATGCGGTCGCGTGCGGCGTCAATGATATCGCCGCCGGGAGAGAGCATCATAAAGGCAAAGGCTTTGTGGTTGGAACGGCCGACGCGGCCGCGCAGTTGATAGAGATCCGAAAGCCCGAAGCGTTCGGCGTTTTCGACAATCAGGGTGTTGCAGTTAGGGATATCGACGCCGCTTTCGATAATCGTGGTGCAGAGCAGTACATCGAACCGGCCTTCCACAAAGGCGTGCATGATCTCCGAAAGCTCTTTTTCACCCATCTGTCCGTGGGCCACGGCAATACGCGCTTCCGGAATCAGCGCCATCAGTTTGGTTTCGACCGTGTGGATGGTTTTGACGCGGTTGTGCAGATAAAAAACTTGGCCGTTGCGGTGCAGCTCGGCACGGATGGCTTCGGCAATGATTTCCTCGTCGTAGGGAATAACGTTGGTATCGACCGGTTGGCGTTCCTGGGGTGCGGTCTTGATGGTGCTGAGGTCGCGCACGCCGGTGAGGCTCATGTAGAGCGTGCGTGGAATCGGCGTGGCCGACATGGTGATGAGATCGACCTGCTTGCGCAATTCTTTCAGGTGCTCTTTGGCAGTTACGCCGAAACGCTGCTCTTCGTCAATGATCACGAGACCGAGGTTTTTAAAGTTTACGTCTTTGGAAAGGATTCGGTGGGTGCCGATCAGAATATCTACTTCGCCTTCCAAGGTTTGGAAAAGGGTATTGTTCTGTTGGGCGCGGGAGCGGAAGCGGCTGACCATATCGACGCGGATCGGGAAGGCGGCCATGCGTTCGGCGAAGGTGTCGTAGTGCTGTTGCGCAAGGATGGTGGTCGGCACCAGAACTGCAACCTGCATGCCGTCCATGACGGCTTTGAAGGCCGCGCGCATGGCGACTTCGGTTTTGCCGAAACCCACGTCGCCGCATAACAGCCGGTCCATCGGCCGCAGCTTTTCCATATCGCGCTTCAGTTCGTCGGCGGAGGAGAGCTGATCCGGCGTTTCGGTGTAGGGGAAGGCGGCCTCGAACTCGGCCTGCATAGCCGTGTCTTTTGAAAAGCGGTAGCCGCGCTTGGCCTGCCGTTCGGCCTGGGTTTGCAACAATTGAGAGGCAAAATCCTGAACAGCTTCCTCGGCCCCGGCCTTGTCATTTTTCCATTTCCGCCCACCGAGTGTGTGCGGCTTCGGCGCGTGTTTACCCATGCCTTTATAGCGGGTCAGCAGGTGGGCCTGAGTGACGGGTAAATATACCTTTTCGCCTTTAGCATATTCGATGGAGAGCACTTCCATGCTGCGGTCGGAAAAGGTGGTTTCGACGATGCCGAGATATTTGCCGACGCCGTGCTCCACGTGTACCACAAAATCGCCCGGCTGAATGTCGGCCGCTTCGTTCACGCGATCCTGCTGTTTATGGAATCGCTTGGCGGTTCGCGCGTGGGCGCTTCGGTTGGTGTGGTAGGCGTAGAAGTCGGACTCGGTGACGATCAGGATTTTACGGGCATGATCGGCCGCGCTTTCGTGCAGCACGCCGAGGTGAAGTTCCAATGCCTGGAAACCTTCGAGGTTGGAATAGAGTTCTTTAAAGCGATTCAGTGTGCCGGCGGTCTCGAAGAAGAAGTGCACGTTCCAATCATTGGAAGCGTCGGCACAGCGTTGGTCTACAAAGCGATGGCGGGCCTTTTCGGCTTCTTTCGGGTGGGTGTCGTAGGAAACAGCGAACAAACCAGTATCATAAAAACTAAAACCTGTGCTGATTTGATTCCTCGCAGAGGCGCTGAGGGCGCAGAGATTTTGATCTTCTCCGCGTTCTCTGCGGCTCTGCGAGGTATGATCCATGTTGATGAGGAGTGTGTTTTCGGGGAGCAGGGCGGTTAGCGGGCTGGTTTCTTCGCCGGCAAAGCCGAAGTCCATCTGCGGGAGCTGGACGGAGTTTATTTTTTCAATGGAGCACTGGGACTGGTCATCGAAGTAGCGGATGGAGTCGATTTCGTCGCCGAAAAATTCGATGCGGACGGGGCGGGGGGCGCCGGGCGGCCAGCAGTCGAGAATGCCGCCGCGCAGGGCGGCCTCGCCCTGGGCGTAGACTTCGATGCCGAATTCATAGCCGGCATCGGACATCCAGTCGGTCAGTTCGGAGGGTTTGTATTCGGTGCCGACTTCCAATGTCTGAACGGCCAGTTCGGATTCATCCGCGATCGGGACTTCCTGTTCCATGGCCTGCGGGCAGGTGATGATGATGAAGGAGGCGTAACGTTTTGAACGACGGCCGTCACTGATTTCGTTACGCTTTGCCTGGTTGAGCATCTCGACGAGCTTGAGATGTTCGCCGAAAACAGCGGGGTCTTTTTCCATGGGTTGGAAAAGGGAAATCGTAGAAGCGCCGCCCTCGTCGCTTTGCATACGCAGGGGCGCCGCGTCTACGTTCCGGCTTAACGTATGGATCGATTCGTGGAGCCGTTCCATTTCGCGGACGTCGGCGGCGATCCATAGGATATTGTTTTCCAATGTTTGGAAAAGGTCGAGGCATAGCAGGGCCTGGGCGCTGATGGGGGCATCCGTCACCTGCACATTTCCGGCTCCAACGCCTTTAAGCACCTCCCCGTTTGCCCGGAGGGTGCTCATTTTTTGCTCTTCAGTTGTCATGCGGAGCAATTTAGGTAAATAAAACCCGAATTGGAAGGATGGACTTTATGTCCCGTCGCGCTATTATTACCCGCTTATTCATTTTGAAAGGGGCAGATTATGGCTGATGGAAAAAAACTGAGAGATATTGCGTGGAAGGATTTTAAAGCGCTTCCGCTGACGGAGAAGGGGACCTATTTTCAGGGCACACCGCCGCATACGCTGATTGCGCAGCAGTTTACGCGCAAGCAGCTGGAAGAGCTGTGCACGCTGGCGACCCGTATCAAGCGCATTAATAAACGCCGGGCCGGGGCTAATTTCCTAAAGGGCCTGCTTTCCGATAAACGGGCCATGCTATATTTTGCGCAGCCTTCATCCCGAACGTATCTTTCTCATAACGCGGCCTGTCAGATTCTAGGGCTCGACACCATGGATGTGCGCGATACGAAAACCTCCAGTGAGGTCAAGGGTGAGTCGCCGGAAGATACCATCCGGACGTTCAGCTCCTATGCGGACATGATTATTATGCGCCACCCGAAGGGCGGGTTTGCGGAGCGTGTGGCCTGGATGCTGGCGCATACCGGTCGTGAAATTCCGGTGCTGAACGCGGGATCGGGATCGGATCAGCACCCGACGCAGGCGCTGCTCGATATTTATACACTGGAACGTTCGTTTGAGGACATCGGCGGAGTGGATGGCAAACATGTGGCCTTTGTGGGCGACCTGTTGCGCGGCCGTACGGTTCGGTCGCTGGCCTGGATGCTGACACTTTATAAAGATGTAACCCTCCATTTTGTGGCGCCGGAAGCGCTGCAGATTGGTCAGGATATTCTGGATCTGCTGGACGAAGCGGGCACGAAATATGAAGTAACGCAGGACTTTGCTTCGGTAATGCCGGTGGCGGATGCCATTTATATGACCCGGATTCAGGACGAATGGGACGAAGAGGGCGAAAGCAGCACGGAGTCGTCGGACTATCACATTGGTGCGGAGCATCTGGATATTATCAAAGACACCTGCGCAATTCTGCATCCGCTGCCGCGCCGGAAAGAGATCAGCACGGATATTGATAACGATCCGCGGGCGGTCTACTGGCGGCAAATGCGTAACGGCATGTGGATCCGGGCGGCGCTTATTCTGCAATCGTTCGGCCGCGACGATGAAGTGAATAAATATTACGACGATTATTAATCTGAAACGTGACGATTGAGGCGTGAACTCTTTTTGCGACTCATATTTCACTCTTCATGAACAACGTATACCGAGGAAATAAAATGGAACACTTGATTTCTCTGAAAGAATGGAGCCCGGAAAAGATCCGGCAGGTATTGGATCTGGCAAAAGACGTGAAAGATAATCCGGTGAAATATCAGGATGCGATGGCGTATAAAACCATGCTGATGATTTTTGAAAAGCCGAGCCTGCGCACGCGGCTCTCTTTCGAAGCAGGAATGACCCAGATGGGCGGCCACTCGATCTATTACAACACCAGCACTTCACCAATGGGCAGTGGCAAAGAAACCATCAGCGATTCCGTGAAAACCGCCTCCCGCTTTGTGGATGTGATTATGGCGCGTCTGTTCAAGCACACGGACCTGCTGGAAATGGCAGACTTTGCCACCGTTCCGGTGATCAACGCCCTGACCGACGACAGCCATCCCTGCCAGATCCTCGCCGACCTTCAGGCGATCGAAGAAAAGAAGGGTTCTCTGAAAGGGCTCAAACTGGCTTATCTGGGCGACGGCTTTAACAATGTGACCCATTCGCTGATGTTCGGCGGAACCAAGATGGGCATGCATGTGAGTGTCGGCTCCCCGGCGGGCGAGGACTTTTCTCCGCGCGCCGATGTGGTAGCGGACTGTGAACAGTTTGCGGCAGCATCCGGCGGTTCGGTCTTTGTGACCGATGATCCGGTGGAAGCCATCAAGGATGCGGACGTGGTCTACACGGATTCGTGGATGAGCTATCATATTCCGAAAGATCAGGAAGAGGCCCGGATTGCCAAGTTTATGCCGTATCAGGTGAGCAGCGAGCTGATGGCGCACGCCAAGCCGGATGCCATCTTTATGAACTGTCTGCCGGCCATTCGCGGTTGCGAGCAGACCGCGGAGGTCATCGACGGCCCGCAGTCGATCGTCTTCGACGAAGCGGAAAACCGCCTGCACGCCCAGAAGGCTGTAATTCTGACCCTCTGCGGCGCGGTTTAGATTTGATATGCGGATCCTGATCGTCAAAACCAGTTCGCTGGGGGATCTGTTTCATGCGCTGCCGGCGGTGCATCTGCTGAAAACGGCGTATGATGCCGAGATCGACTGGGTGGTGAACAAGGACTATGTGGGGCTGGCTGAATGTTTTTCCGATGTTCGGAAGGTGATCCCGTTTCCGCGTAAAGAGCTTCTTCCAAACCTTGGAAGTTTTAAGGCGCTGCTACAGGAGGAGTCCTACGACCTGGTGGTGGATCTGCAGGGGCTGCTGAAGAGTGCATTTATCTGTCGGTTGGCGAAGCGGTCCAAGGGCGCAAAAATTCTGGGTCCGTCTTTCCAGCGGGAAGGGGCGCGTTTGCTCTATTCGGCGGTGGTCGGCAAAAAGAATAAAAACCGGCATGCCGTGCTGGAAAATATTGATGTGCTCCGATGGTTGGAAAAACCGACGGAGCCGATTGAGTTCCCCATCAAATTTCCGGAGGTCGACTTCCAATGTCTGGAAAATAAGCCGGTGCTGGTTTTTGCGCCGTGCTCGCGGCACGAAGCAAAGAACTGGCCGTGGAAGCGGTTTGTGGAGCTGGGTGAACAGCTGGAGTGTCAGATTATTCTGGTCGGTGCGCCGGATGATGCGGAAACCTGCGAGAAGATTGAAAACAAACTGCCGGAAGGCGCCGCAGTTAATCTGTGCGGCAAAACCAGTCTGCTGGAATTGGGCGGGGTGTTACAACGGGCGGATCTGGTGGTGACGGTGGATTCGGGGCCGATGCATATGGCTTCTGCCACGGGAACACCCTGTTTGGCAATTTTCGGACCGACGGATCCGACGAGGGTTGGGCCCTTTGGTGACCAGCACCGAGTGCTGCGGGTTTCCAAGGTTCGGAACTATTCGAAGCAGGACCTGGAAAGCATCCGGATGGTTGAAACGATTGATGTGGTTAAAACTGCAAGGGAAATGCTGAACGATGAAACTGTGGGATTATGACGCATTTATTCTCGATTTAGACGGAACCCTGATTGATTCGGGGAAATATCATGCGCAGGCATTTGCCGATGCGGTGCTGCTGAACAGTGGCTACAGCCTGAAGCCCGATGAACACCATGAATTTTTCGGGAAGCATAGCAGCTGGTTTGCGGAAGATTTGAATGAACGCTACGGGCTGAAGCTCGACCCGGCCAAAGTGCTGAAAGAAAAACGGGAACGCGTGCAGGAGATCTTTGTGGCGGAACTCTTTGCCGGGGCCCGGGAATTTCTTGAACTTTGGTATGGGAGAAAACCGATGGCACTGGCCACCAATTCGCCGCTCGACTTTGTGGAACCGGCATTGAAAGAAGCGGATGTGTTTAAATTTTTTGACTGCATTACCACCGCTAGCGATGTGAAGAACCGCAAGCCGGATCCGGAAATTGTGGAAGTAACGGTGCAGAAGCTGGGAGTCGATCCGGTAAAAGCGCTGGTGTTTGAGGATCAGTTGATCGGCATCGAAGCGGCCCGTAATGCCGGGGCCAAGGTGATTGCGGTGGATAATAACCAACCGGTGAACTATCCGGTGGATGTGGCCGTGCATACCTGGGCCGATCTTTTAAAACTTTCGGAAATGGATTAAATGGAAAAACAACTGATTATTTTTGATTTGGACGGAACTCTGATTGATGCTCGGGGCGATTTGACGGCCGCTGTGAACCGCATGCGGGCGCACTACGGGCTGGATGCGCTCACGCTTGAGACGGTCAGCGGTTATATTGGAAACGGGATGGCCAAACTGGTTGAGCGGTCCCTGCAGGATTCCGATGTTGCCCTTGAGGACGCCATGAAGATCTATCCGGACCTCTACTATGCCAACCTGACCACGCACACCTTTCTCTATGACGGCGTATTGGAGGGGATTCCAAAATTGGTTGAGGCGGGGCATACGGTGGCGCTGCTGACCAACAAGCCGGGCGACCCGAGCCGCACGATTCTGAAGCATTTCGGTTTGTCGGACTGTTTTACGGCAATTATCGGCGGCGGCGATGTGCCGAACCTGAAGCCGGAACCGGATGGAGTTTTCCAATGTCTGGAACTTTCGGGCATGGAAAAATCCAGAGCATGGATGGTCGGGGATCATCATACGGATCTGGCCGTGGCGCAAAATGCGGGCATTCGAAGTGTGCTGGTGGACTACGGATTCGGCAATGCAGGCGGCTATAAACCCGATGCACAATTTGCTTCGTTTCCGGAATTGGTCGGGTACTTTGTCTGAGCGATGAAAACCTATCTTTCCGAAATATTCAGTTCGATTCAAGGCGAAGGCCCGTATGTGGGTGAGCGCCATCTGTTTGTGCGTTTTTGCGCATGCCATCGAAAATGTATTTATTGCGATACGAATACCGAACTGGCGGATTACTGCATTGTTGAACGGCAGCCGGGTTCCGGCGAGTTTGAGCAGATTAAAAATGCCATGTCGGTTACGCAGGTGGCGGACATTATTCGGGACGTGGATGCCAAAACCCGGAATAAGCAAATTTCAATCACGGGCGGTGCGCCGCTGATGCAGTCACGTTTCCTCTTGAAGCTTCTGCCGATTCTGAAGAACGAAGGGCATAGCATCTATCTGGAAAGCGCCGGCGATCTGCCGCGTGAACTGAAGTCGATTATCGAGTTTGTTGATGTGGTGGCCATGGATGTGAAGCTGGAAAGTGTGACGGAGGAAAAATCGACCTTCCCCGCGCACTGGCAATTCCTTAAGTTGTGCCGCGATTACAATGTGGAGGTGTTCACCAAGCTGGTGCTCTCCGCCAATACGCATGAAGGCGAACTGATGGAAGCGGCCAAAGGGATTAAAAAGGCTGGCGGCGACGACACGCTGGTGATCATTCAACCGATGACCAAGGCGGAGAAGACCGATGCCGTTCCTTCCCCCGATCAGTTGTTCCGCTGGCAGGACAAGGTGGCCTCGGTGCTGCCGAATGTCCGCGTCATTCCCCAAACGCATAAAATGCTGGAGATGCTCTAATGGCTAAAAAAGCAGTGGTACTTTTGAGTGGCGGACTCGATTCCGCAACGGTCATGGCGCTGGCGCTGGCGGAAGGTTATGAAGTCTACGCGGCGTCTTTCAGCTACGGACAGCGCCATTCAGTTGAACTCGACTGCGCCGCGGAACAGGCGGTTGGTAAAGCGAAGCAGCATAAGATTGTTGATATTGATTTGAGTTCATTTGGCGGTTCCGCGCTCACGGATGATATTGATGTGCCGAAGCATGATGCGGTGGAAGATCTGACGGAAGAGATTCCGGTTACCTACGTTCCGGCCCGAAATACTGTTTTTCTTTCCTATGCCCTGGCCTGGGCGGAAGTGCTTGAAGCCGACGATATTTTCATCGGCGTGAATGCACTCGACTACAGCGGCTATCCCGACTGCCGGCCGGAGTTCATTGCGGCCTACGAAACCATGGCCAATCTGGCAACCGTGGCGGGCGTGCAGGGGCGCAAACTGACGATCCACACGCCGCTGATCGATCTGACCAAAGCCGAAATTATTCAGCGCGGGCTTGAACTGGGCGTCGATTACGCTAAAACCACGAGCTGCTACGATCCGGCACCGGACGGCAAAGCCTGCGGGCATTGCGACTCCTGCCTGCTTCGTAAAAAAGGTTTCAGCGATGCGGGGACCACGGATCCGCGCCCTTATGTTGAGGATTGATCTATGCCGAAAATGAGAATTTCCAAAGAATTTAAATTTGATTCCGCGCACTTTCTGCCGCATGTTCCGCCGGATCATAAATGCGCCAACATGCATGGGCACACCTACTATGTTGAGGTCCATGTGGAAGGGGAGCTGGACCCGAAACTCGGCTGGGTGATTGACTTTAACGACGTCAAAAAAGTGGTTGATCCGTTGGTTGACAGGCTGGACCACAAGGTTCTCAACGAGATTGAGGGGCTGGAAAATCCGACGGCCGAAATGATTGCCGTCTGGCTCTGGAATAAAATTCAACCCGATCTTCCGCAGCTGGCGCAGGTGATCGTGAAAGAAAACCCCACCAACGTCTGCATCTATTCAGGAGAGTAGGCGAACGTCCCTTGGAGGGCGGCACTCCGTTGCCGCCGTGGCGCTGACGAAGCAGCGCCCTAAAGGAAGGTTTAAGCTTCTGCGGAGTCGATCTTAACAGCGGATGTAATTCCGCCGCGGGCGGTAAAGTCGCCATTCACAACCAGGCGCTTCGGCTGCAGCAGCTTTTCCAGATCCGTGTAGATGCGGTTTACAATTTCTTCATAGAACGTTCCGGTCTGGCGGAAGGAGAAGAGATAAAGCTTCAGCGACTTGCTCTCCACACAGAGTTTGCCGGGAATGTATTCAATGGTGATTGTGGCGAAGTCCGGCTGGCCGGTGATCGGGCAGAGGGAAGTGAATTCCGAGGTCTGGAAGGTGATCCAGTAGTTTCGCTGCTGGTTCGCATTTTCAAAGGTTTCCAGTTCCGCTTCGTCCGGCGTGGTCGGATAGCGCATTTCACCCTTTTTCAGCAGGGTCAGTCCTGTCAGTTTTTTTTCATCAGTCATAGTATTGCACTCTTTCTTGAAAGATTTGTCCTCGCAGAGGCGCAGAGAACGCTGAGGTTGTTATTCTTTGCGTACTCTGCGCTTCCGCGAGGAATCAATAAATCGGGCGCCATCCTATCCAAACCTTGGAAATGGGCAAGTCCGATATTCAACGCATCAGCCGTCTTGGGGTCGATAACTTAAATACGCTGTAATATTGACCATAAAACAAGGTTTTGGTCTGCTCTGCGGAATTCGAAAGGGAAACATGTTTAATAACGAACCAAGAAATATCGGCAGTATGGTGGGGATGACCCCTGCTGTTAAGTTTCTATTAATCCTGAATGTCGCCGTATTCTTATTGGAATATTTATTCCATATACCTTTTTCCGAATGGTTTGCATTGCGGGCGGATTGGTATCGCACCTTCGGGATCGGGCAGTTGTTTACCTACATGTTTATCCATGCAACGCCCACACACCTGTTTGCCAATATGCTGGGGCTCTTCTTTATCGGTCCGACGGTTGAGCGGGCGATGGGGGCATACCGGTTTTTCATACTCTACTATGTCAGCGGTATCATCGGAGGCCTTGGTTGGTCGCTGATTGCTAATCCTGACGGTCCGGGGTGTGTCGGAGCATCCGGAGCGGTGATGGGTATGCTGGGTGCCTTCGGGGCCTTATATCCCAACGCCAAGCTGCTGCTCTGGTTTGTGATTCCCTGCCGGGCCTGGATGCTGGTGCTTGGGTTGGCGATCTGGGAACTGCACGAAACGATTACCACGCCTTTCATTGGCGGTATTGCCAACGCGGCCCATCTGATGGGCGGCATTGCCGGCTTCTGCTACGCGCTTACCCTGAAATATCCACACGTTATACAAAACCTTCGATCCAAACTTCCCGGGGCTGGAAAAAAGAAGTCGGCTCCAAAGGCCCGGCCCGGGGCTGCTCCTTCAAGCCTCTCTAAAGAAGAGATCGATGCCATTCTCGATAAAATCGGGAAAGAGGGCATGGGCGCACTGACGCCCCGCGAACGCGAAATGCTCAAACGTGCCACGCGTTAAGAGAAGTTTGTAGTACCGGCTTTAGCCGGCGATTCCTGCGCGACCGCCTGAAGGCGGAACTACGAACATTTTTACTTTTTCTTTTCGAGTTCCTTGATCTGGTCGCGGAGCGTGGCGGCGCGTTCGAATTCAAGTTTTTCAGCGGCTTCCATCATTTCCTGCTGCAGCTGGTGAATGATTTCTCCGACGCTGTAATCGGCTGTGTCTTCGGCAACAGCGGCTTCCACGGTTTCTTCGGCCGTTTCGTAGATGGTCTTCAGGCTTTCCTGAATCTCTTTCTTGATGGCCTGCGGTACAATGCCGTGCTCTTCGTTATAGGCCCGCTGTTTGGCGCGGCGGTGATCGCATTTATCCATCATGCGCTGCATGGAATCGGTAATTTTTTCCGCATACATAATGACGAGTCCGTCAATATGGCGCGCGGCGCGACCGGCCGTTTGAATCAGCGAGGTTTCTGAGCGCAGGAACCCTTCCTTGTCGGCATCAAGAATCGCAACGAGGGAAACTTCCGGCAGGTCGAGTCCTTCGCGCAGCAGGTTGATGCCGATCAGGCAGTCTACTTTGCCGCTGCGCAATTCCCGCAGCACCTCAACGCGCTCCAGCGCATCGATGTCGGAGTGCAGATAGCTGACCTTCAGGCCGGTCTTCTCCAGATATTCCGTTAAATCTTCCGCGGTGCGCTTTGTGAGCGTGGTCACGAGGGTGCGCTCGCTGCGTTCAGCCCGGATGCGGATTTCTTCCATCAGGTCGTCGATCTGGTTTTTGAGCGGGCGCAGCTCCACCGGCGGATCAATGATGCCGGTTGGACGGATGATCTGTTCCACCGGAACGCCGCCGTGTTCGCGTTCATAGGGGCCGGGTGTGGCGGAAAGGAAAAGGATTTCGTTGGTCACGCCCATGAACTCATCGAAGTCCATCGGCCGGTTGTCGAGCGCAGAGGGAAGCCGGAAGCCGTGATCCACCAGCGTGCGCTTACGGGCCTGGTCGCCGTTATACATGGCGCGAACCTGCGAGAGCGTGACGTGCGATTCGTCGATGATGGTGAGGAAGTCGTCGGGAAAATAGTCGAGCAGGCATTCCGGCCGCAAACCGCCTTCGCGGCCGGCAAGGTGGCGGGAATAATTTTCAATGCCGCCGCAAAAGCCGATTTCTTTGAGCATTTCCAGATCGTATTCCGTGCGCATCTTCACGCGCTGCGCTTCGATCAGCCGGTTTTCGCGTTCGAAGACCGCCACCTGCTCCACCATCTCGGCCCGTATGGATTCCAGCGCCGCATCGATCTTGGTTTGCGGCATCACAAAGTGCTTGGCCGGGGAGATCATCATATGCTCGTAGGTTTCGAGCGTATCGCCAGTCAGCGGATCGACCTTTTTAATCGAGTCGATTTCATCGCCCCAGAATTCCAGTCGGATGCCGTAGTCCTTGGCGTAGGAGGGAAAGATGTCGAGTGTGTCGCCGCGCACGCGGAAACGGCCGGGGCCCGGTTCGTAGTCGTTGCGCTCGTATTGAATGTCGACCAGCTTTTTCAGGATCGCATCGCGGTTGGCGGATTCGCCGACCGCGGCACTGACGACCATGGCTTTATAGTCTTCCGGGGATCCCAGACCGTAGATGCAGGAGATGGAGGCCACGATGATGACATCCTCCCGGTTCAGCAGGGCATCGGTGGCGGCCAGTCGCAGGCGCTCGATCTCTTCGTTGATGGAAGAATCTTTTTCAATGAAGGTATCGGTCTGCGGAATGTAGGCTTCCGGCTGATAGTAGTCGTAGTAGGAAACAAAATATTCAACCGCGTTATTTGGGAAGAAGGCCTTGAGCTCGGCATAAAGCTGGGCCGCCAGTGTTTTGTTGTGCGACAGCACCAGCGTCGGACGGCCGTGCCGGGCGATGGTGTTGGCCACCGTGAAGGTCTTTCCCGAGCCGGTGACCCCTTCCAGGGTCTGGAACTTCCGATGTTTGGAAAGGCCTTTAACCAGTTTTTCAATCGCCTCCGGCTGATCGCCGGTCGGCACGAAATCCGCCACTAATTGGAATGTTTTGTCCATTTGTTGGAGAGTATACACGTTGTCTTTAAAATAAAGCAAAACCAAGGGGATTGATGATGAGAAGATTTCTATTCGCAGGCCTGTTGTTGGCCGGAATTGTTGCAAATGCTGCCGAACGACCGAATGTGGTGATTCTTTACGCCGATGATATGGGGTTCGGGGATCTGGGAGCGAATAATCCTGAATCAAAGATCCCGACGCCGAATTTTGACCGACTGGCGAAGCAGGGAATGCGTTTCACCGATGGGCACAGCTCCTCGGGCATTTGCACGCCGAGCCGGTTTGCGCTGCTGACGGGGATGCATCATTGGCGGCGTTTCCATGGGATTACGCAGAGTTTTACAGATACGGTCTTTAAACCCGATGATTTCACCTTAGCCAAAATGTTCAAAGCCAGGGGATACAATACGGCGGCGGTGGGCAAGTGGCATCTGGGCTGGGGCTTTGATGAGATCAAGCGCAAAAATGCTGCGAGCGAAGAGGTGGTTCAATGGGGCAGGAAAAAGAAGGCCTACAAACCCTCGGCGTTTGATTGGAGCAAGCCCATTCCGCGCGGCCCGCTGGATCAGGGTTTTGATTATTATTTCGGGGACGGAACCATTAATTTCGCGCCGTATTGTTTTATTGAGAATGACCGGGTGGTCGAAGCCCCATCGGTAATGATGGATACGAAGCTCTTTAAAGAAATTCCTGAAGGCCGCTGGGAATTCCGCCCGGGACCGATGGTCGATGGCTGGGATCCGTATCAGGTCTTGCCGACGCTGGCGGATAAAGCCGTTGCGTGGATTGGTAAGCAGAAAAAGGATCGGCCGTTTTTTATGTATTTTGCCTTCCCGTCGCCGCATGCGCCGATTATTCCGAACGATGAATTTCGCGGTATGTCCGAAGCCGGACCCTATGGCGACTTTGTGTGCGAAACCGATGCCATGGCCGGTAAAATTATCCAGGCCTTGGAAAAGGGCGGTTTTTCAGACAACACCATCATTGTGTTCACCGCGGACAACGGACCGGAAAAATATGCATTTGAGCGCTATAAGAACTATGGCCATTGGAGCTCCGGTAACCTGCGGGGACTGAAGCGCGATGTCTGGGAAGGGGGGCATCGTGTTCCGTTCGTGATTAAATGGCCGGGGCGTGTTCAGGCGGGAGCGATTTCCGACGAAACGGTCAGTCAGGTGGATCTGGCGGCCACGTTTGCCGCGATGCTGGGTTATGATCTGACCGCGAAAGAGGCCGTCGACAGCTACGATCTCTCACCGGTACTGGACGGCAAAGTCCTTAAGCAGCCGCTGCGCGTGGCGACCGTGCAGAATACGAAAGAAAAGATCTATGGTTTGCGGAAGGGCGATTGGATGTTTATCAATTCCAAGTCCGGAACACATTCCAAACCCCCTGCATGGTTTTCGCAAGAGCATGGCTATACCGAGGAGAAGACCGCCGGTCTTCTGTTCAACCTGAAGGACGATCCTTCGCAGAAGCATAACCTCTATTCCAGTCATCCGGAAAAAGCGGCCGAACTGAAGGTGCTGCTCGACCGGTATGTTGCCGGCGAAGGCTGTGCACCGCATGCAAAATAGGAGCATCCACAGATGACACGGATTAAAAAGATTTTGGGAATCACGCTTGTGATGGGATTCAGCGTCCTTGCCGAAGAAAAACCTAACATTCTGTTGATGATGGTGGACGATCTGGGGTTTGCCGATTTCGGTTGTTATGGTTCCGAGATTGAAACGCTCCGCATCGACCAGCTGGCCGAAGGCGGGCTGCGGTTTTCGCAGTTCTATAATACCGCCAAGTGTCACTCTTCGCGGGTGTGCCTGCTGACGGGGCTCTACTGTAACCAGGCGGGGAACTCGACGCTGAACAGGGCAACGACGATTGCCGAGGTGCTGGGCCAGGCTGGCTATTTTACTTCAATGTCCGGTAAGTGGCATCTGGACAAACAGCCGACGGACTTCGGGTTTCAGCGCTACTGGGGCCATCTTTCCGGCGCAACCGACTTTTTTGTGGGCGACGATACTTTCCGTTTGAACGGTGAAGTCTGGAACGGCTTCGATGACGATTTCTACACCACCGATGCCAATGTGGATTGGGCGCAAACCTTCATTGGAGAAGCGCTGGAAAGCGGCAAACCGTTCTTTCACTACATTGCGTTTAATGCACCGCACTATCCGCTGCAGGCACCGAAGGCGGACATTCAGAAATATCTCGGACGCTATGATTCCGGCTGGGATGCCATCCGCAAAGAGCGCTTTGCAAAGCAGCAACGGCTCGGGATCTTTCCCGCGGATATGCCGCTTCCGGCTTTGCCGCAGCATATGCCCGGATGGGAAAGCATGAGTGATCATGAACGCGAGTTCGAAAGTTTCCGCATGGCCATCTTTGCGGCGATGGTTGACCGGGTGGATCAGAATATCGGGCGGTTGATTGATTGGCTGGAGGAAAAGGGTGCGCTGGACAATACACTCATCATGCTCTGCTCCGATAACGGGGCCTGTCCGTTTGAACGAAGCAAGAATATCGACATCCCGCCGTGGAAGGGAAAGTCGTTCTATCTCTACGACGCCAGCTGGGCCACGGTCGGCAATACGCCGCTCAAACACTACAAGCAGACCCAGCACGAAGGCGGCATCTCCTCACCTCTGATTGTGTCCTGGCCGAAGCATATCAAAAAGCCGGGTACCTGGGTGAACAGCCCTGGACACCTCGTTGACTTTATGGCGACGTGCATTGATGTCGGCGACGCGGAATATCCAACCCTTGGAAACATTGAGCCGTTGCAGGGGAAATCGCTCAAGCCACTTTTCCATGGATTGGAAAGAAAGGGGCATGCCGAACTCTATTTTGAGTTCAGTGGTTGTCGCGCCTTGCGAGTCGGCGACTGGAAGCTGGTCAGTTTTTATCAGCACCAGTGGGAACTCTATAACATCGCTGAGGATCGGGCGGAGCAGAACGATCTGGCCGAACAATATCCCGAAAAGGTGGCCGAGCTGTCGGCCCGCTGGCATAAGCTGGCTGTCGAAAAAGACAAGCTGAACCCGAAAAAAAGCAAGCCGGTGAATCAGAAGATCTCTCCCAATGCCAAGCCGACCTGGCATAATTCGAAGGTTTCCAACGATTGGAAAATGCCGGATTTTTAAGTAGAACGGACATCCTGCCCGTTGCGGCGGAATGCTCCTCCGATCATTCAACGGTTGTATGATTTCAAGGTTCAACGTATATCTGTTTCAGAAGGGTGGGAATTATTTCAGTATCCTGCTCCATCTATCACACAGGGGGAATTATGGATACGATTGAGCCGGCGACCGTGCCGGAAGAGCCGGTTGATGCAGTAGCTGCAGAAGAACCTGTAACACCTTTTTCGGTTAAGGCGACCCTCGGATATTCCATTGTGGTCGGTATTATTTCTGTAGTTGTTCAGGTGCTTTTTATCATCGTGTGGGCAGTCGTGGATGGACTAATCAATGATTCGCTATCCGGAATGGCTTTTGCGGAAAATGGAAATTGTCTACTGGGGTCGGTGCTGTTTTCGTATCCGTTTATTGTCGGGGCGACGTATCTAATCATTCGCTCCCGGCGTGGCCTGGATTTTTTGTCCTATATCGGTTGGTATGGTTGGCGGACCATGAAGGGGAAAGCACTGGTTCCCTGGTTTGCTGTGTTGATCGGTTCGATGCTGATCAACGGTCTGCTGATGCACCTTACGGGTGCGACTTCTTCGGAAATGATGGGCAAGTTGCTGGAATCAACGAATCCGGTTCTTGTGATCGTTATGATGGTTTTCGGGGCTCCGTTGATTGAAGAACTGTTTTTCCGGGGCTTTATGTTCAAAGGGCTGCAGCATTCGAAAGTCGGCGGAGCAGGCGCTGTGGTCATCACCACGGTAATATGGGCGCTTATTCATGGGGGCCAGTATAATCTGGCTGAGGTCAGCTATCTCATGGTACTCGGAGGATTATTCGGATATGCCCGTCTGAAGACCAATGCGCTTTGCCTGCCGCTTGCTCTGCACGTTGTAAACAATCTGATTGCAGTGATTCCTGCGTTGGTCTGGGGAATGGACTAGCCGTTTTTCGGGTTCACCCAAACTTCGTCGTTGATGCCATCGAGCTTGGAGGCATAGCGGGCGAGAACGAAGAGGGTGTCGGAAAGGCGGTTAAAGTAAGTCAGCAGAATGGGGTTGGCTTCGGTCGCCTCGCTCAGACTGACGAGTCGGCGTTCCACTTTTCTTGACGCGGCGCGGGCCACATGCAGGTGTGCGGCGGCTTTTCCGCCGGCCGGCAGGATAAAGTTGGTCAGCGGTTCGAGCTTCTCTTCCACGTCGTCGATCAGCTCTTCCATGGCCGTTATATTGGCCTCGGAAATATAGGGAAGGCGACGATCGTGCGTTACATTGGTGACTTCTGAGCCGGCAACCAGCAGGAGGCTCTGATAGCTTTTCAGGATCCCGTTGAGCTGCTCGTCTTCCACATAGGAACGGGCGAGGCCAATGGCCGAGTTACATTCATCGATTGAACCCTGAACCTCCATCTGCGGATCGTTCTTCGGCACGCGGGTTCCATCAAACCGTCCGGTTTCGCCTTTGTCTCCGGTCTTAGTAAAAATCTTGGGCATGGGTTTCTCCTGTATTATCTAATGCTATTCAGACTAATACAGGATGTGTACAGAGAGCGAGAGAAGTAATTAGCGTTCTCTAATCCTGAAAAAGCAGCCGGCTTCTATGGGTTCATTAAGAACCCATAGTCCTTCAGAGAGGGTGTTTGTTTTAACAGGTTCCCAGTGTTCGCGGGTAAGGGCATCTGTTTTTTCCAATACGAGAGTAGGGGTGCTGAAGGCTGCAATGTTCAGTTCAACTGAGCTCGTCAGCAAAAGGGGTGGTAGAATTCTATACTCTTCAAAGGTATGTCGCATATTTGTAGGGATGCCCGCCAACGTGTCTTCCCAACCAGTAGATCCATGAAGATAGTATATTTCTGCGGAATCACTATCCTTAAAGGCAGCTGCACTGACTGTCGTTGGAGGTGAGCCACTGAAACATACTGAGCGGAGCTGCGTGCATCCTGAAAATGCAAAGCCTCCGACGGTATCTATATTTTCGGGAAGTATGATTTTTTCCAGTGATGTGCAATCCATAAACATGAATGACGGGAGGCTGGTCAGAGTGCTCGGGAGAATAACCTCGACCAGGTTGTCGCATGAGACGAATGGTGAATCATTGAAGAATGTGACTGCTTCAGGGATTTTGATACGTGTTAGGCTATCGCAGTTGCGGAATGCGCTACCGCCGATCCATGTTACGGTCTCTGGAATAATGACATTGGTCAGGCTGTAGCATTCGTCAAACAAGCCTGGAGGAATGCGGGTTGTTCCTTCGGGAATAATGAACTCCTGCAGACTTTCGCAATAGGCAAAGGAGGCGTAGCCGAGTTCCTTGATCCCTGCAGTGGTTGAGACCTTCTCTAGTTTTTTGCAATTCCGAAAAGCCCAGTCGCCGATTTCCATCACATTGGTCGACATGGAGATCCGGGTCATGTTGATGCAGTCCCGGAATGCTTCATCACCTAGTTCACAAACCGTGACGGGGACATGTATGGTGCCTGAAATTGTTTTCGGTGCTTCCAGCAGGATGCTTTGATCTTTGTTGTAGAGAATGCCGTTCGTGTCGGAGCTGAAAAGCGGGTTGTCTGGATGAACCGAAATATATTCCAGAGAAAGGCATCCTTGAAATAGAGGTGCCGGAATATCGGATACGGTGGCTGGCAGCTCGATTGATTTGAGCGCTCCGCAATTCATGAAAACAGCGTAATCGATATTTGATACTGAATTCCCGAGGGTAACTTGAGTTAAACCATCGCAGTCGAGGAAAACAGAGCTTTGTATCTCAGTTACTGAGTCTGGGATGTTAACTGTTTTCAGTAGGTCACAGTGAGCAAATGCGGACGAGCCGATGAACTTCAGGTTTAATGGAAGGATGAGTTCCTGGAGATTCCTGCAGTCGAAAAAGGCTTCCCTGCCGATGGAGGTGACGCTGTCCGGAATCACAACATTGGTCAGGCTCATATGGCTGTGAAAAGCAACCTGAGATATAATGGTAACAGGTTTCCCGTCGATCATGTCGGGAATGATTACATCAATGTCGCCACCGTTATAATGATCAATACTGACAGTGCTTTCGCTGTTCGTTGAATACGTGAAGTCGCCCCATTCCATCCCCCATGCATTCAATGTGATTAAACAAACATATAGTCCAAGCGCTTTAAACCATCTCATCGACGCCTTCCCCCAACGTGATTATGAAAAATCATAATTCAAATAACGTGATCGGGTGTCGAGATTTTTTTCAAGCAGTTGGTCACGGAGACCGGGTTCCGGTTCCAATGTTTGGAAGATTAATGCGGGTTAGAAGGGTTAAACACTCAATCCGTGGATAAATTTGCGAAGGACCTGCTCGGGAACTTTGCGGTAGTTGCGGTGGCCGTCTTTGCGGAAGAAGGAGCCGAGCTCGGCTTTGGTGACCTCGAATTCAGCCTTTTTGAATACGGCCAGCACGCCGTCTTCTTTCAGTTCGAGCGCAATGCGGAGTTTTTTAAGGACTTCATTATTGGAAAGAAATTCAACGGGTTCCGGAGCCTTTCCGGAAGGGTGGGGGCCGCGTTTCTCAATGATGAGTCCATCCAGAAAACGACAAAGGTCGGCATCTTTCAACTTCGTAAAGCCCGGTTCGTCTTCCCGCTTCAGCCAGTTAATGACTTCCTCTTCTTTGATGGCCCGGCCGGTCTTGGCAATCAGGTCCGCCACGGCGGCGTCATTAATCTTCAGCGCATAGCGCAGGCGGCGGAGCGTGTCGTTATTGGTCATCGTTTTTTTCCTTGTTTCGACGGGCCGTGCGGATGCGGCGCATGGCTTTAAAGCTGATGAGCTTTTTGTTGTCTTCGTCCCATAGATGGATAAAGAGCGATTTAAAACTTTTGCGGACGCCCATGGGGGGAATGTGCTGCAGTTTCTGAATTTCGTCGTGGCAGGGTTGCAGGTTGTAGTTCGGAATCGAGGGATTCAGGTGGTGAATATGGTGCAGGCCGATGTTGCCGCTGAACCACTGAGCGATTTTCGGGAGCTTGTAGTAGGAGCTACCTTCCAGAGCGGCCTTGAGAGAGTCGCGGACGTCGTTGCGCTCCCAGTAGACTTCTTCGTACTGATGCTGCACATAGAACAGCCAGACGCCGAGCGTGGCGGCAATAATGACGATGGGAATTTGAATGGCTAAGTAAGTTTTGTAGCCGATGGTTGCGCCGGCGAGGACAAAAAGCAGCAGCAGGGCCAGATTAGTGATGTAAACGCTGAGCCGTCCTTTGTGTTCAATCTCTTTCTGTGAAAAGCGGTGAAAGATCAGGAAGACGTAGGAGGGGCCCACGCCGAACATAAAAAACGGATTGCGGAAGATCCGATAGATGATGCGCTTGAGCTTCGGGGCCGTAATATATTCTTCAACCGTCAGCGTCCAGATATCGCCGACTCCGCGTTTATCCAGATTCCCGGCAGTGGCATGATGCCTGATGTGCGCCTGGCCCCAGTCCCGGAAAGGCGAATGAGCAAGGATTCCGGTAAAATAGCCGACCAGTGTATTGGCCCACTTCGATTTAAAATAGGAGGAGTGGCAGCAGTCGTGGAAAATAATAAAAATACGCACCAGGAAGGGGCCGGCAAGCAGTATGGCCAGAATGCCGAGCCAGTTAGGCAGATCGGTCTTAAATGAATAGATGGCCAAAGCCCAGAGGGCAAAATAAGGGATCAGGGTATTAGACATCTGCCAGGCGGCGGCCCCTCTTCCGGGTGTGGTGAACGGAAGAATAATCTTGTTCAGCGCCTGTCTGGATATCGGTTCTTGGTTTGTACTGTCATTCATGCGGTTCGCTCTCTAATTCCGGGATTCGCGAACTGTTCAGTCTGCAATCACAGGGTGGTTCAGCGGATAACGTACCGAAAAGGTATGGTTGCGCGAGCATAATCGTCCAGTTTGGTTGATCCGTTTTTGGTTTTGCCTCTAAAGAGGCTTTCCGCTTAACTCCTCCGCTCATCCAATAACCCGGAAGAACTGATTTCCAATGTTTGATAATTTATCCACAGCACTACAGAAAACCTTCAAGAATCTGCGCGGCTACGGCAAGCTGACCGAGAAAAACGTTAAGGATTCCATGCGCGAAGTGCGTATGGCCCTGCTGGAAGCGGATGTAAACTTCAAGGTCGCCCGCGATTTTGTGAAAAAGGTGCAGGAATCCTGCATGGGCGAAGAGGTGATGGGCAGCATCACACCCGGCCAGCTGGTCGTGAAGCGCGTGCAGGACGAGCTCGAAGAGCTGCTCGGTGGCGCCCATAAAGAATTTGATCTTACGGGCAATCCAGCTTCAGTCATGATGATGGGGCTGCACGGATCTGGTAAAACCACCTCCTCCGGTAAGCTGGCGCTGCGCTGGAAAAAGTCCGGCCGCCGCGTTTTGCTGGTGGCCTGCGATATCCGCCGTCCGGCTGCGGTGGAGCAGTTGATGATTCTGGCAGGGCAGGTGGGATGCGATGTCATTGGCCCGGAGCCGGGCGAGACGGTTCCAATGCTGGGGAAGCGTGCTGCTCAATATGCCAAAGACGGTAAGTATGATGTTGTGATCTATGATACAGGCGGCCGTTTTCAGGTGGACGACGAGTTGGTGCAGGAACTGAAAGAGTTCAGCGAATACACCGAGCCGAAGAACCGTGTGCTGGTGCTCGATGCCGCGATTGGGCAGGAATCGGTGAATGTGGCGGAAACCTTTCGCGATGCCGTCGGCCTGACCGGTTTGATTCTAACGAAGCTCGATGGTGATGCCCGTGGCGGTGCCGCGCTTTCGGTTCATGCGGTGACAGGTTGCCCGGTGCTGATGACCGGTTCCGGCGAAAAGATGGAAGATCTGGAGCCGTTTTATCCAGACCGCATGGCTTCCCGTATTCTCGGTATGGGCGATGTAGTCAGCTTTGTGGAAAAGGCGCAGGGACTGGTGGATCAGGATCAGGCCATGAAGATGCAGGAAAAGCTGATGAAAAATCAGATGGACCTGGAAGACTTCCTCTCCCAGATCCAGCAGATGAAACAGCTGGGCCCGATGAGCAATCTTTTCGATATGATGCCCGGCGATGCCATGAAAATGGATCAGAAGAAGAAGGATGCCATTGCGACGGCTTCGGAACTCGAAATGAAGAAGTTTGAGTCCATCATTCAGAGTATGACCAAATGGGAACGCCGCAATCCGAAGAAGATCGATCGGTCGCGCCGGCTGCGTATTGCAGCGGGCTGTGGACGCAAGTTTCAAGATGTCAACCAGTTGCTTAAGCGATTCGAGCAAATGGGTAAAATGGGCAAGCAGTTCAAAAAGATGGAAAAAAGGTTGCGGCACATGAAGAAGTTCACTACAAAGTAGCCCCTTTACCCCAAATAGCGGGAAAATTTACGGAGAGAAACAACATGGCAGTAAAAATTCGACTTCGCAGAATGGGCAGCAGAAACGCCGCATTCTATCGTGTAATTGTTCAGGACGGACGCTTTGCTCCGACTGGCCGGTTCATTGAAACCCTCGGTTGGTACGACCCCAAGCAGGAAGGCAACAACTTCTCGCTGAACCTGGATCGTGTGAACCACTGGCTCGAAAACGGCGCACAGCCTTCGGACACCGCTAAAAGCCTGATCAAAAAGGCTGCAGCTCTTCCGGTTGAAAAAGCGGTTACCGGTGAAGTAACTGAAGAAGAAGTTCCGGCTGCTGCTGTTGAAGCAGAAGAAGCCGCAGAAGAAGTTGCTGAAGAAGCGACTGAAGAAAAAGCCTAAGTAATGAAGCAGATTCTTGAATCCATTGCTAAATCTCTGGTGGATGCTCCCAACGAAGTGCAGATCACCGAGGTTGACGGCGAAAAGACCATCATCTTTGAGTTGCGTTGCAACGCCAAGGACGTCGGTAAGATTATCGGAAAGAGCGGCAAGACGGTTGGTGCCATGCGTACCATCATGAACTCGATGGCCGCCAAGCAGGGCCGCAAGGCCATGCTCGAAGTGGTCGACTAAAGCGTTTCCAATCTTTGGGAACGACGAAAAGAGCGGCATCGCCGCTCTTTTTTTCTTTAACCACAAGATGCACAAGGATCACAACGTACACGAGAGTATGCATTTTGTGTCTTTTGAGCATTTTGTGGTTTGATTATTGATGATGAGTGATTTGCTTAAAGTTGATGTGATTACCCTGTTCCCCGGAATGCTGACCGGCTTCCTGGGGGAGAGCATGATGAAGCGGGCTTCCAGTGCGGGGCTGGTGCAGTTCAATGTGGTCAATCCGCGCGACTTCACAACGGATAAGCACAACACGACCGATGATCGACCTTTCGGCGGCGGTCCGGGCATGGTGATGAAGTGCGAACCGTTGTTTGCAGCCATTGAATCGGTCCGGACGCCAGAGAGTCGGGTCATCCTGATGACCCCGTCCGGGAAGACCTTCTGCCAGGCGGATGCCAAACGGCTTTCCAATGATTGGAACCATCTTATTTTTGTTTGTGGGCATTATGAAGGCGTGGACCAGCGTGTGATTGATACAGTGATCGATGAAGAGATTTCCATTGGCGACTACGTGCTGACCAACGGGGCGCTTTCGGCCACGGTGGTGATTGATGCGGTGGCCCGTTTACGGCCCGGCGTGCTCGGCGGTGGTGAGGTGGCCACGGAGGATGAATCCTTTTCTTCCGGGTTGCTGGAATTTCCCCAATATACCCGTCCTCCCGAATTCAGGGGGATGAAAGTGCCGGAAATCCTCTTTTCGGGGGACCACGGAAAAATTGCAGAATGGCGCCATGAGCAGGCGCTGAAACGTACAAAAGAGCGCCGGAGCGACTTATTGTTGAATTCGGAAGAAAATGGCGAAAACAACGCTTGACCGCTCAAGCAGGATGGCTATTATCTAGCGCTCTTTGAATAAATCCAGAAGTGAGAGACTTTTATGAACACTGTAGAAAAAATCAGCCAGGAACAGGCCACTCAAGAACGTCATCCCGATTTCGTAATCGGCGACACGATTCGCGTTCACTATAAAATTAAAGAAGGCGGAAAAGAACGTGTTCAGGTTTACACCGGAACCGTGATTGCCCGTAAAGGCGGTGGAGTGATGGAATCCATTACTGTGCGTCGTATTTCCTACGGTGAAGGCGTTGAGCGTATCTTCCCGTTGAACAGCCCGAACATCGATAAGATCGAGATCGAGCGTCATGGTAAAGTACGCCGTGCGAAACTCTACTACCTGCGCGATCTGGCGGGTAAGAAAGCCCGTATTAAAGAACGCCGCGTCTAGTAATTGCCGATTGCTGATTGCCGATTTTGGACTTACTAAACCGGCAATCGAAAATCATCAGTCGACAATGAAAAATCCCGATGTCCTGCTTTATGAAAAAGAAGCCTGGGCGTCGGGCTTTTTGCGTTTGGCCGGAATTGATGAAGCCGGGCGCGGCCCGCTGGCCGGTCCGGTGGTGGCCGGGGCCGTCATCTTTGATCCCGACTACATTCGGAAAGAGCTGGTTCCAATCTTTGGAAAACTGACTGACTCCAAAGCAATGAGTGAGAAGTGGCGCGAACACTTTTTCCAAACATTGGAAGTATCCGATTCCGTTCGGATCGGGGTGGGGGTCATTGAACCTGCTGAGATTGACGAGATCAATATTCTCCGTGCCACGCACAAAGCCATGGGTCATGCTGCCGCTCAGGTGAAGGCTGACTTCGCGCTGGTGGACGGGTTGCCTGTTAAGGGCCTCCCCTGTGAGCACCAGGCCATTGTTAAGGGCGATGCCCTTTCGATATCCATTTCCGCGGCGAGCATCATTGCGAAAGTCACACGCGACCGGATGATGGTGGCGCTGGATGCCGAATTTCCGGAATACGGTTTTGCCAAGCACAAGGGCTATGGAACCAAACAGCATCTGGAAGCCCTGCGCAGGCACGGGGCCATTCCCGCGCACCGCCAATCCTTTCGCCCGGTTTCCGAGCTGAATCAGGATGAGCTGTTTTAGGGGCACGAAAAATACGGGTTAGCACCGCGTATAATCCGGGTTGATCTGTGTTGGTCGGTGGCTTGATGCTCTACCCAATGAGGCCGCGGATCGTTTCCAAACCAATTTCTTCAAGCCATGCTGATTCTGTATCGAGCATGGCCTTTTTCTTTTCGGGGGTATCGTCTTCGGCACCGGAGAGGTGATCGAAGCCGTGGGCGATGTAGAGAGCGAGCTCGTAGTCGGCTCCGTTCTGTTCGGGGCCGATCTGCAGGGCGCGGTCGATATTGATGATCAGATCGCCGGTGAAGCCTTCGTCCTCGCCCGGAACGGGATCATAGCGAAAGCTGATGACGTCTGTGGGACGGTCTTTGCCGAAGTATTCCAGATTGGCCGGAACAATGCCTTCGTCATCGGTGAGGACCACGCAGACTTCGTTCCAGGCATTGGAAGTTCTCGGTTCCAGCCGTTTTCCAAGCCACTCAGACAGCTTTTGTATTTTCGTCAGCTGTAGCGGATGTTTTGTTTGTTGATTTAGCAGTGTTATTATCATCGTCTTTGGGGTACGGGATGCGCCCGTGGAGCATGTTGGACAGGGAGAAGATGAAGGACTGTTTTACCACGTTGATCTGGGCCATGGTCAGGTTGGCAAAGTCCATCTGGCCATCACGGATCTTCATGGAAAAAATGTCGTCCATCAGGTTGGATATCTTTTGCGGTGTCGGTTTTTCGATGGAGCGGGCCGCCGCTTCGGAGGCATCAGCCAGCGAAAGGATGGCCATTTCCGGGCTTACCGCCGGAGCGCCGCCATAGCGGAAGTCGGAATCGTTGATGATATCTTTCATCGAGCCGCCATTGCCTTCTTTGGCATTCTGCTTGGCCTTGTGGTAGAAGAATGAAATCAGGCCGTTACCGTGGTGCTGTTCAATGGCATCCATGATGGGCTGCGGAAGTTTATGTCGTTTGGCCAGCGTAAGTCCTTCTTTAACGTGCGAGGAGATTACCAGTGCGCTCATATGCGGGGAGAGCTCGTCGTGCGGGTTTTCCTTGTGCTGAATGTTCTCCGTAAAGAACTCGGGCTTCGCCATTTTTCCGATGTCGTGGTAGTAGGCACAGACTCGGATGAGCAGGGAGTTGGCTCCGATGGCTTCGGCGGCGTTCTGGGCCAGCGTGGCGACCATGAGCGAGTGGTGATAGGTTCCGGGCGCCTGGATGGCCATTTTCTGCAGGAGCGGGTGGCCCATGTCGGAGAGTTCGAGCAGGGTGATGTCGGTGGTGATTTTAAATATTTTTTCAAACACCGGAATCAGCAGCAACGTCAGCACCGTGGCCAGCATGCCGGACAGAATGGCGGCCACAATCTGACCGATCAGCACGGGAACAACCGGGCGGTTCAGGATGGCGGATACCAGCACGAAAAGAACTTTGACTGCGCAGATCCAGAGGCCGGCCCGGAACAGGCTGGCTCGGCGGTGTACATTCCGGACTGAACTCGTTGCGGTGATCGTGACGAGGATGCCGAGGGCAAACACATTAAACGACTGGTCGTAGAGTACGGCCATGGCAAAACTGCACCAGAAGCCGAGTGTAACGGCAGCGCTTCCTCCCAGCAGAATGCCGGCGAGCAGCACCGCGAGCGCATAGGGCACAAGGAACATCAGGAGTGAGGGGTCGATGAGGGTGAATTGAACCGATAGGTAGGTGAGCAGCCGTGCGATTCCCAGCGTGAAGAGTGAGAGCAGCATCAGGAGCAGCAGTTTGTCGGGTTGGCGGAGCAGACGCGGATTGCCGACGCGCAGAATGACCGCCGTAGCAATCAGGCCGGCAAGCAGGAGTATGCCGTTACCGAGAATTTCAAGTGCCTGTTCCCATACGTCCTGATCGGCAACTCGTTGTTTCTCGTGCTGTTTCAGCAGGAGCAGGGTTTGCTGGGTGGCGGCATCGCCGGCGCGGGCAAGCAGGGTGCCGGAAGGGTATTGCTGGATGACGGGCTGGACGGCTGCAGCCATTTCTTTTCGGGCAGTTGCCGTGGCGGGTTCGTCGTAGATCATGTTGTCCACGACAAAGATCGGAAGCAACCGGTTCAGCAGTAGTTGTTGGTTCTTATCCTGAAAACCTTCCGTTATGGCCCAGACGGCTTTTCGAGTGGAAAAGATATCCTTCTGGGAAACCGTGTGCTGTGCCCCGGTGTCGGATGTCTTGAGAGTGAGCATCCGTTTCGAGTCATCGCGAAAAAGAGTAACCCGGGACTCGTCCGACATGATGCCCGAGCTCATCACTTCACCGATCGCCTTGAACAGCTGAAGCTTGGTCGCCAGGAGTGTATTGGTCGGGAAAGTTGCGATCAGTTCGGTTGCATCCACCTTGGAACCGAGCAACAGGTCATTCATGGAGTTGATGTAGATCTGCTGTTGGTTTGTGCTCGCCGAGGCGAATTGTTCGACCTGTTGGAAGATAATGTCCACCATCTTGGCGGCACGGTCGGCCGGAATGGGGTCGATAGAGAAAACAGGAGGGACCGTGCTGGAAGCTTTGTTCCTGCTCAGCGAGGTTTCATAGAGATTCTCACATTCGAAATCCACTGATGCAACAATGGTGGAGGGGACCTTCTGGCCTTCGGAAATATCCGGCGTTCGCACAACACCATGACCAAAGAAAAGCCAGGTGACCAACAGCCAGAGCAGTACGCCGAGGCCGACGGCTTTGTAGGGCACATCCTGTTTGCGCTTCATTTCCGTTTTGCGTTCGGCGATACCTTTTTTCTTTTCTTTAAATAGTTTTTTCACGGTGGTTCTCCGTTAGAGCGGTTTTTAGAATGTCCGCTTGGCCTGATAGGCTTCAATGACTTTCTGAACAAGTGGATGGCGTACCACATCACGCTCGGAAAGTTCGCAGATTTCCAATCCCTGGATGTTTGCAAGGATGGTACGGGCCTCCAGCAGGCCGGATGCTTTTTTGTTCGGGAGGTCGATCTGGGTGAGGTCACCCGTAATGGCGCACTTAGAATCGAACCCGAGGCGGGTCAGGAACATCAGCATTTGCTGAGGGGTTGTGTTTTGTGCCTCGTCGAGAATGACAAAGGCATGGTTGAGGGTGCGGCCGCGCATATAGGCCAGCGGGGCGACCTCGATGATGCCGCGTTCGATATAAGTTTCAATGGCTTCGGAAGGAAGCATGTCGTGCAGGGCATCATAGAGCGGTCTTAAATAGGGGGCGACTTTCTGTTGAAAGTCGCCGGGCAGAAAGCCGAGGTTTTCCCCGGCTTCTATGGCCGGCCGTGTGAGAATGATGCGGCTGACATCGTCGTTGAGCAGTGCCGAAACCGCCATGGCCATGGCAAGGTAGGTTTTGCCGGTGCCGGCGGGGCCGAGGCCGAAGGTGATGGCATTCTCAAGCATGGCAGCGAGATAGACCTGCTGGCCAAGCGTTTTAGGGAAGATGGCCGGTTTGCGCGGGCTTACATCAATCCGGATGCTCGCGAGTTTTTCAAAGACCCGGTCGTCGCCGCGGTTGAGCGCCTCGTAGGCATAACCGACCGCAGTCCGGTCAAGGGGAGTCCGGTTGCGTGCAGTCCGCAACTCTTCAATGAAACCGGCCACCCTTTCCGTGGATTCTTCCGATCCCTGAATGGTTACACTCAGGTCGCGAGCAAGCAGTTCCAGAGTGAGATCTTTTTCGATCCGGTCTGTGAGCGGTTCCAGCAGAGCTCCGATTTCCCGGGCTTCGCTGGCGGTATCAAAATGTACTGTTGCTGTGTTCATGCGTAAAGGGGAGGGGGATTTTACCGGAGCACCGAATGGAGTACTCGTGAAGAGTGCGTCAGTTCGGCCTAGTTCGTTCTAGGCGGCCATTTCTTTTTAGAAATCATTAGCGGCAGTTAATGAGATTTTACAGACCGCGTCAATCTACATTTAGGCCATTCAGGAGGTTGGAATTAAGTTCATTTATTCCAAAGGTTGGAACGGAATCTGCTTTAACCTTTCGCAATACTTTTGACCGAAGAGATAATTGAAATTAATGGGGTATGATAAAATGAAAAGAACAACAGTGATGAAGCTGAGTATAGTTGCAGGATTTATCCTGTCGCTGGGAATGTCCGGTTGCGCACCCGTAACCTTGTCGAGCGATCCGGCAGGAGCTCAGGTATATATTAAGGGTAAGGATAAACAGTCGATTGGAGAGACCCCTCTGCGGGTAAACCTCATGGCGGCCGATAAAGAGCTGGTCGTTCGCAAAAGCGGTTATTTCTCTCAAACCGTCGTGCTTTCGCCCATCGATCCGGAAAGTATCAATGTTAAACTGCTGCGCCGCGATAAAGTGCTGTTGCTGAGTAAACCGGATGGAGCCGAATTGTTTGTTGAGGGCGAACGGGTGGGTCGAACCCCGTACCGAATCGATTATAAAAAACCCTGGCGCACCTTTGAGGTGAAAGCCCCGGGCTATGCCACCGTCAATTATACCATTCCGGAAGATCCGGAAGGAGACGTGATGATTGATCTCGAGCGTGATAATTCTGTACTGATCGTCAGTAAGCCCAAAAATGCAGAAGTCTTCACTGAAGACGGAAAGCTGGTTGGCAAAACGCCGGTCGGAGTGCCGGGCGAGGAAGTGCGGAATCTGGAGCTACGCAAAGATGGCTATTATTCGAAAATATTTGTGATCGACGAGGAAACTGAAAGCCCGTTCCTGATTGAACTGGAGCGCGAGCCGATCGTGATTGTTTATTCCGATCCGATTGGTGCCGAAGTTATTCACCGCGGCGTAACTCTCGGCATTACCCCATACCGCCACCTGGTGAAAAGCGATATGGATATTACGTTGGTCTATGACCGCTATCAAACCAGGCAGATCATGATTGCTCCGGATTCGCCCCGCGAAGTTCATGTGGCGCTCGATCCCAAGCCCTTCGTCACGATCCGCAGTAAACCTGCGGGAGCCCAGCTATATCGTTCCGGTGGTGTTGAACTGCTGGGAACCACGCCGGTTGAGGTGCTGATTGAAAGAGATACCGCCTTTGAGATCCACAAAGAAGGGTATGATATCAAACCGTTCACTCTTTCTTCCCAGTCCAATCGCGATGTGATTGTGCCTCTGAAACAAACAGTTGGAATTTTAGAAAAGGTTGTGAAAATCGACAGCCAGCCCAGCGGCGCGAAAGTCTATCGCCCCGGTGGTGCAGAATTTATCGGCGAGACACCGCTTGAGCAGCATGTGCGTGGGGAACGTACGTTTGAGTTGCAGCTCGACGGCTTCAAAACCAAAATTGTCACCGTGGCTCCGGACTCGGCTGATAATGTAACCTTTGCATTGGCGAAGGATGAATCAGCCAGGAATGTCACGGTCAGCGACCCCTTGTTGAATACCCCTTCATCCTTTTAGCCAATGCACTTATCTAAATATGAGGGCCCCGCTTCGGGGCCCTTTTTGTTAAAACGCCTATTGGAACTGAATTCCAATAGGCGGTTTCTGTTTGAAAAGCGTAAAATTTCCTCTCAAAAAAACTTTTAATTTGGTCGGGTTCTGGGATTATGCGGAACTTTTACGGGGAGACCCGGGTGTCGAGGTGCGAAATAGGTATAATTTTCGTACTTTTTCAAAATCAAGGGATACTTAACTTAGGAGTAGACTCAAATGAGTAAAAAAATGGTTACCATCGATGGTAATACAGCTGCAGCGCACATTGCGTATGCGTTTTCCGATGTTGCAGCCATCTATCCGATCACACCGTCCTCTAATATGGGCGAGTATTCGGAAGAGTGGGCGAGTCAGGGAAAGAAAAACCTTTTCGGCAGAGAAGTTGATGTTGTTGAAATGCAGTCAGAAGCCGGTGCAGCCGGTGCAGTTCATGGTTCACTCAGTGCCGGTGCACTGACCACCACATTCACGGCTTCTCAGGGCCTTCTGCTGATGGTCCCTAATATGTATAAGATTGCCGGCGAAATGCTGCCGACCGTTTTTCACGTATCAGCACGTTCCATCGCAGCGCAGTCGCTCTCCATTTTCGGTGACCACTCCGACGTAATGTCCGTGCGTAACACCGGTTGGGCCATGACCGCTGCCAGCTCCATTCAGGAAACGATGGATATGGCGACGATCGCTCACCTTGCAACGCTCAAGGCGCAGATCCCATTCCTGAACTTCTTCGACGGCTTCCGTACTTCGCACGAGCTTCAGAAAGTCGAAATGATCGACTACGAAGAAATCAACGACATGATCGAGCCGGAATACATCGAGCGCTTCCGTGCCCGTGCCCTCAAGCCGGAAAAACCTTACGTGAAAGTGGCTGCTCAGAACCCGGACGTATACTTCCAGGGCCGCGAGACTTCCAACAAGTACTACGACGCGATTCCTGAAATCGTTCAGGAATACATGGACAAGTTCGCTGCTAAGTTTGGCCGCAAATACAACCTGTTCGACTACGTTGGTGCTGCCGACGCAGAAAAAGTGGTTATCGCAATGGGCTCTGCCTGCGACACCATCGAACAGACCATCGAAAAACTCAACGAACAGGGTGAAAAGCTCGGTCTCGTTAAAGTTCGTCTCTATCGTCCGTTCTCCGCAAAAGCTTTCGTTGATTGCATTCCGGAAACTGCGAAGAAGATCATCGTTCTCGACCGCACTAAAGAGCCGGGCGCAACCGGTGAGCCGCTTTACTTCGACGTGCACGCTGCACTCGAAGGCCGCGACTGCAAAGTTATCGGCGGACGCTACGGTCTTTCCTCTAAGGAATTCGCACCGCGCATGGTTAAAGCTGTTTATGATCACATCGACAACGGCGCGTGGCACGGCTTCACCGTGGGCATCAATGATGACGTAACCAACCTCTCCATTCCGGTCGGCGGCGAGTTCAACATTGAGCCGGATGATGTGAAATCGTCCGTATTCTGGGGCTTCGGTTCTGACGGTACGGTTGGTGCGTGTAAGAACACCATTAAAATTATCGGTGACAACACCGATATGACTGCGCAGGCGTACTTCGTATACGACTCCAAGAAGTCCGGTGGTGTTACGGTTTCCCACCTTCGTTTCGGCGAAAGTGGCGTAAACTACCCGTACCTGATTCAGCATGCTGGTTATATTGCGTGTCATAACGTTTCCTACATCGGTCGCTACGACATGCTCGGCGCCATCGCTGAAGGCGGAACGTTTGTGCTCAACTCGGAAATCCCGACTTCGGAAGTTTTCGAAGCGCTGACTAAAGAAGAGCAGCAGATCATCATCGATCGTAAGATTAACTTCTACAATGTGAACGCACTGCAGATCGCAATGGATGTCGGCCTCGGCGGACGTATTAACACGGTCATGCAGACCGTATACTTCAAGCTGTCCGGCGTTCTTCCGGAAGAGCAAGCCATTGAAATGATTAAAGGCTACGCTAAGAAGACCTTTGAACGTAAAGGTATGGACATCGTTGAAATGAACTGGAAAGCCATCGATGCCTCAGCTGCAGCCATCGAAAAGGTTGAAGTTCCTTCCGAGATCACCAAGTCCTACGTTCTGCCAGATCTGATTCCTTCGGATGCCTGTGGTTTCATGAAGAATGTAATTCTTCCGACCATGATGATGAAGGGTGATGACGTTCCGGTTTCCAAGATGACCTTTGACGGCTCCCTGCCGACTGGTACATCCAAAATCGAAAAGCGTTGTATCGGACCGCGTGTTCCGAAATGGCTCGATGAAAACTGCATTCAGTGCAACCAGTGTGTAATGGCTTGCCCGCACGCGGTTATCCGTGCGAAGCAGATTGACCCTGCTGATCTGAGCGGTGCTCC
Source organism: Pontiellaceae bacterium B12227 (assembly GCA_029432775.1). Lineage (GTDB taxonomy): Bacteria > Verrucomicrobiota > Kiritimatiellia > Kiritimatiellales > Pontiellaceae > Pontiella. Next base: position 101,877 of record JAROAZ010000017.1, read on the forward strand.
TGAAACCTTCAAGACGCTGAAGTCCAAAACTAAGAACGACAAGGATCTCGACTATAAGATTCAGGTCTACGTTGAAGACTGTACTGGTTGTGGTGTCTGTGTTGAAACCTGCCCGGCGAAAACCAAAGCGCTTGAATTCACAACGCTGGACGACGAAAGAGATGCTGGCGAAATCGAAAACGCTTACTTCTTCGAGGAACTTCCTGACAACGTTCTCGACGGTGCAAATCCTGCATCGGTTAAAGGACTGCAGTTCAAGAAGCCGCTGTTTGAATTCTCCGGTGCCTGTGCAGGTTGCGGCGAAACGCCCTACGTGAAACTGGTCACCCAGATTTGCGGTGAGCACATGATTGTGGCCAACGCCACCGGTTGTTCTTCCATTTACGGCGGAACCTTCCCGACCATTCCTTACGCTAAGAGTAAAGAAGGTCGCGGACCGGCCTGGGCGAACTCGCTGTTCGAAGATAATGCTGAATACGGTCTGGGCTTCCGCCTGGCTGTTGATAGCAACCGTGCACTGCTCCGCCAGTATGTGGCTGAACTCCTTGAAGTTGGAACGACAGCCGATATGACGGCCGCTCTGAACAAAGCGATCGAAATCTGTGTGGATAACGAACTGGGCGACGAAGCTGTTGCTGCTCAGAACGCGGTTCAGATTCTGCTCGATAGCGCCATGGCTGAAGCTTCTGCTGAAGCGGCTCCGTTGGTTCGTAAAGTGAAAGAACTGCAGGACTACTTCGTCGACAAAGCCGTTTGGATCTTCGGTGGTGACGGTTGGGCCTACGACATCGGTTACGGTGGACTGGACCACGTTGTTGCTTCCGGCAAGAACGTCAACATCCTCGTGGTTGATACTGAAGTTTACTCCAACACCGGTGGACAGGCTTCCAAAGCGACACCAATTGGTGCGGTTGCTAAATTCGCGACGGACGGAATGCGTGCCGGCAAGAAAAACCTCGGTTTCATGTGCATGAGCTACGGAACGGTTTACGTGGCGCAGATCTCCATGGGTGCGAACCGCATGCAGACGCAGAAAGCCATTCAGGAAGCGGTTAACTATAACGGACCGTCGATCATCCTGGCATACGCTCCATGTATTGCGCACGGCATCGACATGATGAAGACACAGACCATTGCGAAGAACGCTGTGGAATGTGGCTACTGGCCGCTCTATCGCTATAACCCGCTGGGTGGCGAGAAGAAGTTCACTTGGGAAGCCAAAGAACCGAAAGGTGACTTCCAGACCTTCATTCGTAACGAACGTCGTTATTCCACACTGCTGAAGACGGCTCCGGAAGAAGCCGAAGAACTCTTCGCACTTGCGGAAAAAGACGCTGCCAAGCGTTGGGAATTCATGCAGGCCGTTGGCCCGCTGATGTAATCCAACTCTTCGGAGTCTAAAAAAAGCCCGTCGTTCTCGGCGGGCTTTTTTTGTGTATGTCGCGTTTTGTAGAACACGGCGTGGAGCACCGTGCTGCCTAGAACGGTGCGCCGCGCCGTTTCCAAAGGTTGGAAAAGAAAAACGCCTGCTTGATCAGTTGATCAGCAGGCGTTCTCAGTTTCCAATGTCTGGAAGTTTACTTCCAGAGATCCTTGCCGTATTCCCAACCCTTGCGAACGGGGTCTTTGATATATTGATTCAGTTCAGGACGGTTCGTGATCTTCATCCTCTTTGAATCCCACTTAATTTTCCCGCCATGGTTCACGGCAATAATACCGAGCAGCATGACTTCGGTGAATGGGGAGGCATAGTCAAAGTTGGCACCGCATTCAGGGCCGCCTTTGATCGCATTAACCAGTTCGAGAATCGGGCCGCCTTTAATGCGCGGATATTTTTCATCCGGATAGCCGGCCTTTTTGAATTCAATGGCCGCTTCTTTATTGGCTAACCGCGGATTATTCGACCGGTTGTCGGTGAATCCATTGTTTTTGGTGCCGTGGTAGAAGGTGCCAGCCCCTGGAATTTTTCCCGGCCAGGTCCAATCGGATGGAGCTTCCGGGCGGAAGAGTTTCGGATCGCCGTTATACCAGTAGAAGGTGCAGGGGGCTTTGTCGCCGCGGCGCTCGAAGTCAAAGCGGACGCGGCATCCATCGGCCACCAGCCACTCATTGCCGCCGGCCACCTTTTCGGCCTCAACAGAAACGGGTTCATAAAGGTCCAGCAGCCAAACCGGCGCATCGGCCACATGGCAGAACCAGTCGCCGAAGGTACCCGTGCCGTAGCGGTTGAAGCCGCGCCAGGTTTTCGGGTGATAGATTTTGTTGAACGTGGTCGGGCCGGTCGGGCCCTGCCAGAGATCCCAGTCCAGGCTGCCCGGCACGGAATCTTTTGTCGGCGGGAGGGTGGCGGGGCGTCTGAAATAGGGGCCGTTCCAGTTCGGACCGCCAATGTAAGTATGTGCTTCGGTAATCTGGCCGAAAACATCCGCATCGTACCACTCTTTCAGTTGGCGGATCCCGTTGTAGGTATGGCCCTGGTTACCCATGTTGGTGAGGACTTTATATTTGTCCTTTGCTTTTTTCAGCGTACGGGCTTCCCAGATATTATGCGTGAGCGGTTTCTGTGTGAAGGTATGGATGCCGCGCTCCATGGCCGCAATGGAAGCCGGGAAGTGGGTGTGGTCGGGCGTATTAACGCAGACCATATCGATTTCTTTGCCCATTTTGTCGAGCATCACCCGGAAATCGGTAAATCGCTTCGCGGAAGGGTTGTCGGGATGCTTTTTTAGGTTTTTGTCGATCATGGTCGAATCGACATCGCACAGAGCCACAATGTTTTCACCCTGCGTGCCGCCATAGGCCTGCCCTGCAATATTACCCGCGCCGATCATGGCCACGTTTATCTTGCTGTTGGCCGACTGACCCGGCTTTCCGATGCTGAACAACGGCACGGCGGAGGATGCCGCCACGACGGTTTTCTGAAAGGATCTTCTATCTATGTTTGTCATTCATTTCCCCGGTTATAAATTTTTGAGTGTTTTCGATGTGTACAAGACGACTTAAAAAGAGAGGGATGGACAGCTGTTGCCTGATTCCAATCGGAAACAATGCCGCGCTCGACATTCCGGATGGCTCGCTCAGACCCACCAGTATCGTTGGCGGGTCAGTTTGCCGGAGCAGAGGAGAGCATATTTTTGATAATGGATATGACTTTCTCTGAGTCAGGTGCGGATAAGAGGTCGCCGATGGAGCGATCTGTTTCCGCACCATTTTGAATCCACCACGCTATTAAAGTAATCTGGTCCGGTGCTAAGGGCAGCTCGGTGCTGGGAGGCATCAGGCCTTTGGATGTTGGCTTCTGTATGATGCGATAGTGAACCTCGCTATCCTCCAGATTGCCCGGCACGATGCCCTCCATCCCGCTTTCGCCGCCGGCCATCAGCAACTCCACATCGTCCATGCGGAAATCTCCTTTAATTTTTTCTGCACTGTGGCACGAATAACAACGGCTTTGGAAAATGGGCTTAATCAGGCTTTCATAGGCGTTTGATTCCAGGCTGATCCCGTCCGGTAGTTGTTCCGTTTCCTGAAAAATACGCTGAAGAGCGGGCGGCAGTCTTTCGGTGAGATAGGTCGGCCCGTGAACAAGAGAGGCTCCATGGTGGCTGGTGGAGGTGAGCGAAAGGATGCTGCCAGCCAGACTCAGAAAATAGCAGGCGTGAAATACGGTTTTTTTTGAAGTTCGTTCGCACAGTAATTTTAGCGGAAGTGTAATCAGCAGTAGAATCGAAGTGAAAATGCCTCCCCACATGTGTTGTTCAATCAATCGCCCTGAGAATCCATCGCCCAGCGCCAGCAGGAATCCAAGTACAGATGCGGCAACGGAAGAAAGTGCGGCAAAAAACAGCAGGGGCAGCACGGATGGTCTCAACTGCTGAAAAGCACGAATGCTTCCCAGCAGTTCAAACAGTGGAACCATCAAGACAAGGGCAATGGGAAAGTGCAGGGTCAGAATGTGGAACCTTCCAGGGGCTGCAATCCCGTCCGGGCCGGCGGTTCCGGAAAGGGGAAAGAGAAAGGGCAGGGCCGGCAGGGAGACCAGGAGTATGATTCCGACGGCGCTTGCCAGGATCGTTTTACCCGATCCGGCAGACTTGTTTTTTTCTGGGTTTGGATTCATTATCATAATTCAGCGCTATAGCCGGTCGGCATATGTTGTTCGGAAACCTTCCACCTGAGCAGCCTGGGAATCCGTCAGAGGGAGCTCTTTCAGGAAGTTGTAAGCCCGGCGGCCAATCAGGAATGATGGATTATTCAGCAGGGTGAGCACATGGGTTATCACGATTTCGGAATCCTGATTGTGCGCACTCATCAGATTCAGCAGCAGATGGACCTCATAATAACTTCCAAGGTTTGGAAGCATTGAGCTAAGCTCATCATAAAAGCCGTCGGGGGCCTTCAGTTCGGTTGAGATGAGGGACGAAAGGTAAAGAACCTGCTTTTTCGATGAAGCCTGAGCAAACAGTTCTCCAACCGCCTGATAATAGTCTTCCGCTCCTAACGATTGGAAATAACTGATGGCCTGGGCGGCCACTTCGGTGCTGCCATTCAGAGCCAGTTGATACACGGCGTCTCGCGTAGCATCATCCCGGATACCTCTTTCCGAAAGTTGTTGGATGGCAAAGGAATTCTTTACCTCATCGGGATCGTTTAGATACGTCAGCAACTGCCCGTTTATAATGGTTTCCCCGGTAATGGATCTGATTTCGGATTGGATGTCACTTTGCGCCCAGTGCCAGAGGGTGTAGCAGGTATAAACAGCACCGGAAACAATCGCCGATTTATCCGAGAGCAGGGTGGCTCCCGAGGTCCCGTCAATTTCATCGCCGGTCTGGGCAACGCCGGGATGGACCACATCCTTTGCGGCAACATCGCGCAGAAGCGAAGCGGGATCCTGAAGGATACTGAGCATCTTTTTGTGATCTTCCTGCGTAAACTGTTCGTGTCCGCGCTTCGTCAGGTTTCCACCCATTGGAAATTCATAGCGCAGGAATTCACCCAGCGGATCCCAGACCAGGCGGACCGTGATAATTTCGCACTGGCCGTCGCCGCAGATCACTGAATCTGTGTCGATGTAATATTCCCGTATCGATCCCGACGGTTCCAATGTTTGGAAAATAGCCACCGGTATGGGCTCGGCCGATGTTGCGCCGGGGTGAAAGACGAGTGCCTCGAATCCGGTTGCTGGACGTTCGGCGGGTTCTGTTTGCTGCGGAGCAATGCAGGCAGTCAGCAGGCTCAGCAGCAGTGGAATAATTAAAATGGTGATTCGATATGTCATGTAAACAACCTACTTAAACTCGGGGATTGATGCGATACTGATTTAGTACTATTTAATGGTGCGGTGAGTTGGTGAAAATGGATTGTCGATCCGTACGCACCGGCGGTTTCGTCGAAACCGCCCAATCTCACAATACCGCCTGGCACCAACCGCTTATACGGCCTGCATATTTTTTCCCCGAATGACATGAGTGCCCTATGGGCGGCCTGCAGCCCTCCGCTTCTGGGCCATGAAACCAGACTTTAACTCATACGGATGAGAACGCAACCATTTGACTTGTAATCTTAAGGATAGAGGTGTTATTTTTTTTGATCTTATGTACAGTGGATCAATTCGAAGAGACGGCGTATCAATGGTGCATGTACTTTTGGGTTTAAATGAATTGAGGGAATAGAATGAAGAAGCGTTTTTTTGCACAACATGCGAAGTCGAGTGCCGCATTGGTCAGTTTGGCCATACATGCTGTTTTGCTTGTGATTGCACTGTCGTTCGTGGCTGTGACGGTGATTCAGAAGGAAGAGAAGGCTTTTGAAGCCAAGCCGGTCAACCGTCCGAAAATGAAAATGCGCAAACTGCAGGTTCCGGTGAATATTAAGAAGAAAAAGGTTCAGAAACCGAAGCTGCGCAAACGCATTGTGGTTCAACCCAAGATGAATCAGACTATGCCCGACATAAAGATGCCGGAAATCACCGGCGTAAAGGGCGGATTGGGCAATGCAGGCGGCGGTGGCCTCGGCGCAGCGGGTTCACTTGGATTCTCGATGCCGGAAATCGAGATGTTCGGGATCAAGAGTAAAGGGGAGAAGATATTTATCATTCTCGATTCCTCCACGGAGATGATGTGGGATGAGATGGGGGGGATCCCGGCCTATACGATCATTAAGAATGAGCTGGTCAGCATTATTGATGGGCTGCCGCCGACGGCGCTGTTCAATGTGATCGTTTATGATGGATCCAGGACCTTCATGCTCTTTCCCAACCTGGTGGCGGCAGGAACAGCCAATGTGCAGAAGGTGGATGACTGGCTGAAACCGTTGAATGCAGTGCGGCCCGGTATGGGGGCAAACGAATTCGGCAGCTCAACGCTCGGTAAGGGAGGATCTCAGAATAGCGAGAACCTGCTGGGTGGAAAATTTGAAAAACAGGAAGGATGGTATCGTCCGGTTATGCTGTCGATGAAGCAGCAGGCCGATGCGGTCTTTCTGCTCACGTATTGGTGGGGGCATCAGCGGATTGAGACAGGAAATAACAAGACGGAACAATGGTATCAAACCACGCCCGGGAAGAAATGGAAATCGTCACACGAGGAAGCGAAACGATTACTCGATGAGGATAATAAGCAGCGGATTGCGCGGGGCGAAGCTCCGCGCGCCATTAACCGGAACAACGCCTGGGATATGAACCGGGCCTATTTTCCGGATATTGAGCGTCCGCCGCAACCGGATTTCTACTACCATAAGCCGAAGGAATATGCCGAGGTAATGATGAAGATACGGGATCAATACAAAACAAAAGAAACGCAGACAACAAGCGGGCTGCGCAGGAAAAAAAGCTCGCAACCTGATTTTACTTTCAACGTGGTGCGTTTTGCCAAGAAAGATGCAGAGTGGAACGAATATTTTGATGGGCGTACCGAGGATAATTTCAAGCAGCTTACCGGTTACTTTAAAGGGAACTTTAAAACCATTGCCGGCCTGGAAGCGATTCAAAGCTCGGTGTCCGGGGACTAGAGCTGGCGCTTGCTGATCTGAAACCGTTTCCCTGCCTGCAGGGATCATGATATAAGCTCCTGATTCATTCGGGAGCTTTTGTGGTTAACCGATCCTTGAAAACCTGTTTGCTTACCTGGAAATGCTATGGACTCGATTGAAATTGCACTGGCCATGGACTACGCCAACCCGTTCGTGCGCGCTGTGGCCGAAGGGGTGGCGCGCTATGGATTTCAGCAGGGCAACTGGCGGTTCTATGCACCGAAGGGCGTGCCCGAAGTGCTGCCGCGCGAGCTGAAAAACTGGTCGGGCGGCGGCGTGATCGGGATGCTCGACCGCGACGCGGTTTCCAACCTTTGGAAACGCGGCATTCCGGCCGTTAATATTTTCGGGCGGTTCAGTGAACTGCCGAACTCCTCCGTTGTCGTGGACAACTTTGAGATCGGGCGGGCGGCGGCGGACTATTTTATTGAAAAGGGCATCCGCCGTTTTGCCATTACCGGCCGCAAGGTCTTCGGCGACATGACGCTGAAATACGACGGCTACATTTCCACACTTTCCGCACGCGGTTTCCAATGTCTGGAACTGAAGTCGCGGCAGTCCATTCAAAACCTGGCTGCCGAGTTCCAATCATTGGAAGGCGACGGACCGGTCGGTGTGTTGGCAACAGAAGATCCCGTTGGCCGGACCGTGATTGATGCCTGCCTCGATTCCGGTTTGCGGGTGCCGGAAGATGTGGCCGTGCTCGGCGTGAATAACGATGCGTTTGCCTGCGAAATGCTTTTCCCTCAAATGTCCAGCATTGAGCTGGGAGCCGAGCGGGTGGGGTGGCAGGCGGCGCAGATGCTCGACCGGATGATGAAGGAAAAATGGCGGCCCGATGAACCGGTCCGTATTCATCCGGAACAGATTGTGGAGCGCCATTCAACCGATCTGACGGCTCTGAGCGATAAAGTCGTGGCTTCCGCCCTGCGCTTCATTCGTGAAAATGCCCATCAGCCGATTCTGGTGAATGATGTAGCCAAAGCCGCCCATGTTGGGCGCCGTACGCTGGAAAACCGGTTTCGCGCTCTGCTGCAGATTTCAGTGCACGACACCATCCGGCGCGAGCGGGTCAAGCGGGCCTGCCGTCTGCTGAAAGAGACCGATATGCTGGTGGAAGACCTCTCCGAGTCCTGCGGCTATACCACCCGCGAGCGCTTCAATCAGGCCTTCAAGCAGGAAACCGGAATTACGCCTTCCAATTATCGGAAAAAGTTTCGTTTCAGGGACTAGCCACATCGTTGCTTTGCTCTCTTTGCTTCGGTCGTATCATCTGATTGTACGATCGTGAGATTAGATGATACGATATTTATTTGCGCATTATAGCCTAATCTGTGCGCGAAATGCGTATTTACAGTTTCTCGGTTTCAGGTAAGGTGTTCTACGCATTTTATCACAAGGAGATCGGCAATGAGTAAACTGGAACTGAGAGCGGCAGCAGACTGCCAATACGATATTCTTTCTTTGGGCGAAGTGATGCTTCGCCTCGATCCCGGCGAGGGCCGGATCCGTACTGCGCGCCAATTCCGTGCATGGGAAGGCGGTGGCGAATATAACGTGGCCCGCGGCCTGCGCCGTTGTTTCGGCCAGCGCGCCGGAGTGGTTACCGCATTTGCGAAAAACGACGTCGGCATGCTGATGGAGGATTTTATTCTGCAGGGCGGGGTGGATACTTCGTTAATCAAGTGGATGGATTATGACGGCATCGGCCGCACTGTCCGCAACGGCATGAACTTTACCGAGCGCGGCTTCGGCATTCGCGGCGCTGTCGGCTGTTCCGACCGCGGTAACACGGCGGCATCGCAGCTGAAAGCCGGCGACATTGACTGGGATCATATTTTCGGAACGCTGGGCGTTCGCTGGTTCCACACGGGTGGAATTTTTGCGGCCCTTTCTGAAACCACCGGGGATGTGGTGATTGAAGCGGCGAAGACCGCTAAGAAATATGGAACCATTGTTTCCTACGACCTGAACTATCGTCCTTCCCTTTGGAAAGGATTCGGCGGACTGGAAAAATGTCAGGAGATCAATCGCGAGATTGCTAAGTATGTGGATGTGATGATCGGGAACGAAGAAGATTTCACGGCCTGCCTCGGTTTCGAGATTGAAGGTGCGGATGACAATCTGACCGATCTGGAAGTCGGCGCGTTCCAGCAGATGATTACCAAAGCGGTTGCTGAATTCCCGAACTTTAAAGCCACGGCCACCACGATGCGCGGCGTTAAAAGCGCGACGGTGAATGACTGGGGCGCGATGTGCTGGATCGATGGCGAGTTCTATACGTCGATCCATCGTCCGGAAATGGAAATCATGGACCGTGTGGGCGGGGGCGACAGTTTTGCTTCCGGTTTCATCTACGGTATGATGATTCTGCAGGATCCGAAGCTGGCGATTGAATACGGTGCGGCGCATGGTGCGCTGGCCATGACCACGCCGGGCGACACCACGATGGCGTCGCTGAACGAAGTTGAAAAAATCGTCGCCGGTGCCGGCGCACGGGTGGATAGATAATTTGGGTCTAACGCCGGAAGGTCGAATGTCCAAGGTCTGGAAGGCCTGACTTTTGACCTGCGACCTTCAGACCTTTGACCTCCAAAGGAGAAAACCATGTTAAACGAACTTTTGAAACGCCCGGTGATTCCGGTGATTGTAATTGATGATGCCAACGATGCGGTTCCACTGGCGGAAGCCCTGCTGGCCGGCGGGATGGATGTAATTGAAGTGACCTGCCGTACGGCCGCTGCGCCACAGGCGCTGGCCAACATTAAAAAAGCCCTGCCGGAAATGATGCTGGGTGCCGGAACGGTGGTTACACCGGATCAGGCAAAGATGTGCATCGATACCGGCGTGAGCTTCGGTCTGGCTCCGGGAATGAATCCGGACACGATCAGTTATTTCCAGGAAAACGATACGCTCTTCATTCCGGGGGTCATGACGCCGTCTGAAATTGAAGCCGGCCTGGCCATGGGGCTGAAGATGCTGAAGTTCTTCCCGGCGGGAGCAGCCGGCGGCGTGAACATGCTGAAAAACTTTGCAGCTCCCTATGCGCCGCTCGGCGTGAAATTCTGCCCGACCGGCGGCGTGAATCTCGGCAACATGAAAGAGTGGCTTGAGTTGCCGGTAGTCAGTGCCATCGGCGGTTCATGGTTGGCTACCAAGCAGCAGATTGCCGACAAGCAGTGGGCCACCATTACCCAACAGGTGAAAGACGCACTGGCGATAGCCGCTGAAGCGTAACGCTTCGGTTGAAAGTCAAATGTCGAAAGGTCGAAGGGCTGCAATGGACCTTCGACCTTTGGCGTTCAGACCTTCGACTGTTATTCGAAGGCCTGCTTGAAGGCTTCGAATTGTTTTTTGAGATCTTCGATTTCCTGATGGAGGTCGACGACGATATCTTCCAGGGTCTGGATGCGTTCCAGTCGACTGGGACCGGTCTGCATTTCCGGAACCTGGGTTTCTTCGGGTTCTTCTTCCTCCATTTCAGGAGCGGCTCCGAACAGATGTGCCCAGCGGCGTTCCCGTTTCCCGGGCTGTCGGGGCAGCTGGACCACAAAGCAGCCTTCTTCATTATCTTTCAGTTCATTGAGGATCAGTTCGGCTTCGTTGGAGTCGGCCAGCGCATGCAGGCGGGCGCAGTGTGCCCGCAGGTCGCCGGGTGTTTGCGGGCCGCGCAGGAACAGCTCGCACAGGATGGCCATCTGTGAGAGGGAAAACATCCAGTGATCTCCAAAGTTATGCCGGTATTTCATGACGCGGCTGCCGGAGGCCGAAACCTCTACGGCCAGTTTATGTTCCATGCGCAGTTCATACAGCGTGTTTTCAACCGTTGCGGTATCGAGCTCCATGACCGGATAGCGGTTGTTCTTCTGGTTGCAGGCGTTCACCAGGGCATTGAGGGTGAGGGGGTAGTGATCCGGTGTGGACATTTCCTTTTCGATAAGGCTTCCCAGTACGCGCTGTTCAATCGGGCTTAGTTCGAAATCCATCTCAGGTCTCCTTTGCTATTTCGGTAAGTTCATCCAAAATAGCTGAGCGGCGGCGTTTAATCAATACATGGAATGTTCCATACATTGGAAAAGGAGAAGATCATGACCCGAGGAATTCTTACCGCACTACTGGTTTTATCCGCCGGACTTGCTTTGGCCGCACGCCCGAATATTGTCTGGATTTTTTCCGACGACCATTCTTATCAGACCATCGGAGCCTATGGAGGACGACTGGAACCGCTGAATCTCTCTCCGAATATTGACCGGATTGCGAAAGAGGGTATGCGTTTTGATCGCGCCTATGTCGGCAACTCCATCTGCGCTCCGAGCCGGGCCACGCTGCTGACGGGCAAACACAGCCATATGAACGGAAAGTATGACAACCGTGATGCGTTCAACCACGACCAGCAGCAGTTTCAGAAAATTTTGCAGAAGAACGGCTATCAGACGGTGATGGTCGGCAAGATCCATCTCAATGGAAAAATGCAGGGCTTTGATTATTGGGAAGTGCTGCCTGGCCAGGGGAAATACCATGATCCGGATTTTATTACCGAAGCAGGAAAGACCCACTATAAGGGCCGCTATGTAACCGATGTGATCACCGAACGCGCACTGAACTGGCTGGAGAACGAGCGGGATAAAGAGAAGCCGTTTATGCTGATGGTGCATCATAAAGCGCCGCACCGCAACTGGGACCCGGCCGACCGGCACATGTCGAAGTTCGAGGGCATCGAAATTCCGGAACCGGCTAATTTGTTCGATGACTATTCCGGTCGGGAAACGGCAGCCAATCTGCAGGACATGAGCATTGATAAGACGATGACGCTCAAAAACGACCTCAAGGTGGAGGGCGACCGTTGGATCAATAATCCGCGCTATAAGGAGCGCGCAAAGTGGTTCGCAGCCCATAAGCCGGAGGGTCAAGAGCTGGTCAAATGGAAGTATCAGACCTACATGAAAGACTATCTGCGCACGACCTGGGCTGTTGACGAGAGCGTCGGGGCGGTGCTTAAGGCGTTGGAGGAGCAGGGATTGAGCGATAATACGATTGTAATGTATTCCTCCGATCAAGGGTTCTATATGGGAGAACACGGGTGGTTTGATAAGCGCTTTATGTATGAGGAATCGTTCCGCACGCCACTCGTTGCCATGTGGCCGGGAAAAATCAAGCCCGGCTCTGTGAACTCGGACCTGGTACAGAATATCGACTTTGCAGAAACATTTCTGGAGCTTGCGGATGCCCCGATCCCGAGCGACATGCAGGGTAAAAGCCTCGTGCCGCTGATGAAGGGGGAAACGCCGAAAGATTGGCGCGACTCGCTCTATTACCACTACTACGAATATCCGGGAGCTCACAGTGTCCGTCGCCATGAGGGCGTCTTTGACGGGCGCTGGAAGCTGATCAAATTTTACGGTGTGGATGTGCCCGGCGGAGCGGAGTGGGAGCTGTTCGACCTCCAGAGCGATCCGGCTGAAATGAAAAGCGTCTACAGCAATCCGGAGAATAAAGCTCAGATCAAGCGCCTGAAAAAGAAGCTGAATGCTCTCAAAAAGCAGTATCAGGTGCCGGCCGTTCCGACGGAGCAGAAAAGCGGGAAGGCGAAAAGGAAGTAAAGGCGGGTGAATCGGTAAATTTCGGTTGATCCGCATCGGGAAAACGGTTTGAATCTACGCATTCTTAACCCACCCCCAGATTTATTGGAGAAACATGGAATTACAACGTATTGCTCACGCGCTGGATGCCGAATTTATTTGCGGCCCGGACGACTGGGAAAAAATTAATATCGAAACCGTTTTTGCCTCCGATCTCATGAGTGATGTGCTGATGAGCGACCGGGATGAATTGCTGCTGATCACCTCGCTTTCAACCGAACAGTCGATTCGGTCCGCCGGCATTGTCGGTTCCGAGGCCATCGTGATAGCCAACAATAAAACGGTGACTGAAGGGATGATTGAGCTGGCTCAGGATCAGGATGTTGCGCTGTTTTGCACCAGCCATCCGAAGTATGAAGCCTGTGTGCGGCTCGGCCGCATTATGGAGCCCTGATGAGCGAGGAGCATAAACAGCCGCTTCAGTCGTCGCTTCGGGTTCAGGAACTGGTTTACGGACTTCGCATCAGTGAGGTGATGACCAGTAAGGTGTTTGCGGTTTCCCGCAACTGCACCATGCGGGATGTGCAGACGATCATGAAAAACAATTCCATCACCGGTGTGCCGGTTGTGGATAATAAACGCGTCGTCGGCATTGTGACCATGAACGACCTCATGAATGCTTTGGAACAAGGAGCCATGGAGCACAATGTGACCAAGTGGATGGTCGGCGAGGTGCAGACGCTGGCGGAAGACATGCCGCTTTCTTTTGCCATTTCCGCGTTTGGAAAATTTTCATTCCGCCAGTTCCCGGTCGTGAACAAGAAAAATGAACTGACCGGCATTCTGACTTTCCGTAACATCAACCATGCGCTGATTCGTGAACTTTCGAGGCAGCTCCGGGAAATGGAACAGAAGAATGAGCAACCGGAAGAACCGGAGTCGCTGAAATTTTCAAAAGTGTATCAGTTGAACCGGTACGATTTTGAAAACGGCGGCAAGGCTTCCAGCGAAATCAAGAAATTCCTGAAAGAGCGGGGCGTTCCTCCGAAGCTGGTGCGGCGCGTTGCAGTGGCCAGCTATGAGCTGGAAATCAATCTGGTTGCGCACTCGATCGGCGGCATGCTTGGATTTGATATTAACGAAAACCGTGTAAAGATCTCCTCGCACGACCGTGGGCCGGGGATAGCCGACACGGAAAAGGCGCTGACACAGGGCTATTCAACGGCTAATGAATGGATTCGCTCGCAGGGCTTCGGTGCCGGTATGGGGCTGCCGAATGTGAAACGGGTTTCCGATGAGTTTGCCATCGAATCAGCCCTCGGGATGGGAACGATGGTTCAGGCCATCATTAATTTAAAACCGGAGACGGAAAATGAAAATAAGTGATATTGCAGCATTGGAACAGATGACCTGCATGCTGGAAGATTATGAAGATGCTGAAGTAACGGCCGGTTACACCTCCGACCTGCTCAGTGATGTGATGGGCAATGCCGAAGAAGGGGCTGTGCTGATCACCATTCAGGCCCACAAAAATACCGTGGCGGTTTCTTCGCTGGCGGGCATTTCGGCCATTATCATCTGCAACAACCGGCCGGTTCCGGAAGATATGCTCGCGGCTTCGGCCGATGAAGGCATTGCCGTTTTCCAAACCTCGGAAAATCAGTTTAAAACCTCCGCGCTGATTGCTCAACATCTCGGCGGTTGTCCGGCTGCCTAGGAGCGGTTCATGAACTATCGGGCGGATTTTCATATCCACAGCTGTCTGTCTCCGTGCGGATCGTTGGAAATGTCGCCCGCCGCCATTGTTCAGCAGGCGAAAGAGGTGGGGCTCAATGCCATCGCCCTTTCCGACCATAACTGCGCGCTCAATCTTCCGGCCTTTGGAACGGAGTGCGAACGCCAGGGCATGGAATGCCTCTACGGGATTGAGGTCACCTCCATGGAAGAGGCGCATATTCTCTGCCTGTTCGATCAGCTCGATGCGGCTATGGGCTTTGGCGAACAGATCTACGACAGCCTGCCCGACATTCCGAACAATCCGGAAAAATTCGGCGATCAGCCGGTACTGGATGAAAACGAAGACGTGCTCGACTTCGTTGAAAAATTTCTGATCAGTGCATCGAGCTACGACATCAGTTCACTGGTCACGGAGGTGCATGGTTTGGGTGGACTGATTATTCCGGCGCATATCGACCGCTCCGTCTACGGCATTATTGCTCAACTGGGCTTTCTGCCGGACGAACCGTTCGATGCCGTGGAGCTGACGGCGCATGGCGATAAAGCGCTTGCGCTGGACTACCCGATCATCCGCAGCTCCGATTCGCACTTCCTCAACGGACTCGGCACAGCCCACACGCCGTTGGAGATGGAATCGCTCACGGTTAAAAACCTGCGTTCCAGTCTTTGGAATCGACAGTCGGGGTGACACGGCGCAGAGCACCGTGCTGCGTAGAACGGTCCTCCGGGCCGTTTTCGGCTACTTTTTCTTATCCCTCACGTAGACCATATTTTGCGAGCCGGTCTTTTTACGTTCAACATCGAACAGGCCAATGCCTTCGAAGAGCAGGGGGAAGCTTTTGAATCCATAGTTGCGCGGATCGAAGTCCGGGTATTGCCGTTTAACCAGGCTGCCGCAGGTCGATGCCCGGGCCCAGCCGTCGTCATCGGCATACTCGCTCACGGCATTACGCAGGATGTTCACCAGCTTGGTGTCCTGTTTCAGCGTCTGCTGCCTGCTGGTTTTTTTCGCCGCCGTTTTCTTGGTGACCTTTTTGGCCGGCGCCTTTTCCTCTTCAGGGCTGTCGAGCACTTCCGTCAGGATAAAGTCGTCGCACGCATTGCGGAAGGCGGCCGGCGTCTTGTTTTCTCCGACACCGAAGACATAGATCTGCGACTCTTTGAGGCGGGAGGCCAGTTTGGTAAAGTCGCTGTCGGACGTGACGAGGGCAAAGGCATCGAACTGGTCGGTGTAGAGCAGATCCATGGCATCAATAATCATGGCGGCATCGGAGGAATTTTTTCCCTGTGTATACGAAAACTGTTGAACGGGATTGATAGCCAGTTCATTGAGCGGCGCCTTCCAGTTGACCAGATGTTTGCTGCTCCAGTCGCCATAGGCTTTCTTGACGATGATGTGTCCATGTTTGGATAGTTCGTTCAGCACCGGGCCGAGCATTTTGTGTGAAGCATTTTCGGCATCGATCAGTACGGCGATTTTTTTTGCAGTATCAATATTAATCATGAGACTCCCTTTCGTTTGGAGTTGTTAAAACCTTACAGGGCCTTATTGCATTCGGCAAGCGTGGCGGGTTGCCTCTTCCGGAGAAACGTGAAACTATATTTCCCTCAACAACGAGGTGTTTTGATGGGTAAGGATAAGATGAGCAACTGGGGATTTCCAGCGTCTGGAATTTTTCTTGCAGCAGGACCGTGCAGTGCGGAGAGCGAAGAGCAGGTGCTGACTACGGCAAAGGCATTGAGCGGGCAGGGCGTTGATTTTTTGCGTGCCGGCATCTGGAAGCCGCGTACGCGGCCGGGCAGTTTTGAAGGCGTGGGCCTGAAAGGGCTGGGCTGGCTGGATCGGGCCCGTTCGGAAACCGGAATGAAAATCGGTACGGAAGTGGCGGAGCCCTCTCATGTTGAAGCGTGTCTTGAATATGGTCTGGATGTCCTGTGGGTCGGAGCGCGCACCACCACCAATCCCTTTTCGGTGCAGGCCATTGCCGATGCATTGAGAGGAACCGATGTGCCCGTCTTTGTAAAAAACCCGATGAGTGCCGATATCGGGCTCTGGATCGGGGCCATTGAGCGGCTGGCCAATGCCGGGCTCACCAAGCTCGGAGCCATTCATCGCGGTGTGAGTTCTTCGCTGGAAATGCGCTATCGCAATGCGCCGGCCTGGAAGATGCCGATTGAATTTATGCGCCGCATGCCGGATGTGCCGATTCTCTGCGACCCGAGTCATATCTGCGGGCGATCCGATCTGATTGCCACCATTGCACAGGAAGCGATGGACCTGCTGTTTGACGGCCTCATGGTTGAGGTGCATCCGGATCCGCCGAGTGCGCTTTCCGATGCTGCCCAGCAGCTGACGCCGGAGCAGTTTATTTCAATGGTTGGAAAGTTGGAACTTTCCAGTGAGCAAAGCGACAGCTCGGTATTCATGAATCGCATGAGCGAACTTCGTGAAGATGTGGATGCGCTGGACAGCCAGGTGCTGGAGCTGATCGGAAAGCGAATGGACATCGTCCGCGAGATGGGCCGTCTGAAGACGGAACAGAAGGTCTCCACGCTGCAGCCGCACCGCTGGCAGGAAATTCTGGACGACCGTGTGAAGCGGGGTGCGGGGCTGGAACTCTCCGAGGACTTTGTGTTGCAGGTGATGCAGTCGATTCATGAAGAGGCAATTCGAAAGCAGGAAGCAGATCGGCTCGACGACTGATTATTTTTTGCTGCGGTACTCCGTATATTCACTTTCATTGATAGCGCCATCGCCGTTGCTGTCAATTTCATCAAAGTGGGTGCGCAGTCCGCCAATCACTTCGTCTTCGGTCAGCTTTCCGTTGCGGTCGATATCGTAGCGACGAAGCATGGCTTTAAAGGCGCTGTCCTGCGAAGCGCTTTTGGCTTTGGCTGAAATGGCATTTTTTGAGCTGATCTGCCGGCCGATAACGTTTCCTCCAAAGGCATCGGCTGCCAGAAAGATGGTATATTGCTGGACCACTTCAATGTTTCGCTTGGCCGCCGTATGCACGGAATAGGTGACCTGCAGATTGAGGGGTTTGTTTAAATCCAGTTTGCGGGCCTGCAAAATGAATTCCCGCGGCTCTGCATCGGTTGCGGCGGCGCTCACGCGAGCGGCAGAGTTGATGGATGGAGCCACCACGCCCTGCGGTGTTTTAAGCACATACTTCAGCGGTTCTCCCAGGTTATTCCACTCCACGCGATAGAGCGGGTCGATGTGGAATCCAAGATAAAGTTTACCATCGCCACTGCTCAGCAGTTCTTCAGAGGCTTCAATCCGGGCTTTAACATAAAACGGACTGCGCGATTCTTTGGGGCTGATCTGAAGGGGTTTGAATTTGTCCGTTGCCACACTCACCTTCGGGCGCGGCACCAGTTTTGACTCGGCAGCGTTAACCGGCTGCAGGGTCGGGGAGGGGAGCGCCTCGATGCTGTAGGGCTGGGTGACGGCTCCGGCCAGCCCGATCAGCACCTCCCGCAATGAATCCGGTTCAGAGATCGAACCCTGATAGATTTCTTCGCCCGTTTTGGAGAAGACGAAAACATTGGATGTGCCTTCCGGTGCCAGGGCTTTGGAAGCGGCGTTGTCCATTCCGTCATATGCCCATGGAACTGCAGTCAGCAGCTGTTCTTTGGCCAGCTGGGCATGGCGCGCCCGCTCTTTAATCTGGTAGGGGCGGACATAGCCGTTGTTTTCCGGATGCTTTAAGTGGCGGTAGATGTAATAAAATCGAATTCCTTTGGGATGGAAGTCGCGGGCTGCGAGTTCGATGTTGCTGTAGGATGTGATGAATTCTTTGTCGGTCAGGTCGCCCAAAACGAAAACGGTATAAATCGCATCAGCAGCCAGCCCGCGCAGTTTTAATTTCGAGTGGTCCCGGGCCGTGTAGACAAAGGCATCCGGCAATTGGCGTTTTTTCACTTCAGGCACCTTTACTTCCACAACCGGTTCCAATGGTTGGAAAGCCGCTTTGGTTTCAAGAGCCAGCTTCTCCGCCTCGTCTTTGGACTCCACCACGAAGGATGAACTGTCGGTCCCGATATTCTCGCTGCCCTTTGTTCCTTTGTTCTTTTCAAAAACGGATTCCAGTAAAACCAGAGTGGACCCTTGATTGTTGGCAATGGCTCCGGCTCCCCGGGTGGAAAAGTTTTTTGTGAACGTGCAGGAGGTAACAGTCGGTGAAAAGGGGCCTGTAAAATAGGAGGCTCCTCCGCTGGCCCGGGCGGAGTTTTCTGTGAATGTGCAGTTGAGCAGTTCGAGCTGGATGCCGGTTTTATTTTCCGCCTCGGCAAACAGGGCTCCACCGGAACCATCCGTAGAGTTATACAGAAATGAAGTTCCACTGATGCGCGCCCGGCCCCCTTCGCCAATTGAAATTGCACCGCCGCTTTTCGGGGCGAAGTTGGAAGTGAATACCGAATCCTGAATGGTCAGGGAGCTGTTACCTTCCGTGGCAATGGCGCCGCCGTGCTCGCCGGAGTTGGAATAGAACGTTACGTTGGAAAGCGTCAGCTCTGCATCTTTCAGGTGGATGGCACCTCCAATTTCGGCACTGTTTTTTTCGAACGTGCAGTTGGCCACGGAGATGCTTTTACTGCCCGGTAGAATACTCAGGCCGCCGCCGAGGCGGTTTTCCGAGATGGAATTGGCATTGCCGCGGGAAATAATAAGGCCGTCAAGAGAGCAGCCACCGGCTGCTATAATAACATGGTAGGAGTTGTCGGAAGTCGAACCGATCCGGCCAATATCGCCGCTTAATATGGTGCGGTTGGCCTTGCCGTTACGTTGTTCCAGCATCATTTCTCCGCCCCGGAAGCCTCCATATAATGAAACGCCGGGTGAAAGCTCGAACGCCGCGCTCTTACTGACTCCGTCTGGGCGGTAGACCCCGGCCCGGATCCAAACCTGACCGCCTCCGTTCGTGGATGCGGTATCCAGCGCCATCTGGATGGTAGGAAAGGGGCTGTTCCAGGATTCGCCTGTAGGCATATCCCCTTGAAATGTAGAATCCACATAATATCTGGCCGCCAACGAAGAAACTGTTGTCCCGGTCAGTAGTGCAAGGATGAGTAGCCGTCTGAAA
The DNA here is from genome assembly GCA_029432775.1 of Pontiellaceae bacterium B12227. Classification (GTDB taxonomy): domain Bacteria; phylum Verrucomicrobiota; class Kiritimatiellia; order Kiritimatiellales; family Pontiellaceae; genus Pontiella. The sequence goes on from JAROAZ010000017.1 coordinate 121,315, forward strand.
AAATTATTTGAAAACATAGTGGCCGAAGTTACCAAGCCAACGCAGGGCGCTCAAATCAAAAGCGGTATACATCTGAGGCGAAAGTCTCTAATGTTAAGCTTCTTTTAATTAAATTCGGGAACAATGAATCCCTTTTTGTATTACAGAAAAGACAGTGTTCATCTATTTTGAAAGGTAGTGCCGATAGATCGAAGCGAATGTCATGTTGGCGATTCGTTCATCAGAACTCATTTAGTTACTCATGTTTTATCTATCCTGTTTTTCTTCCGAACGTCTAACCTCAGCCGACTTCGCCTTGTACATTGACCGGATAACGGGCGTGTAACGAAGTAGTCTGGAGGTTTTTTTCGATGTTTATTTGGTTTTGAAGACCAGCAGGTACGGCACTGCTGAATTGTTCTTTGTATCTCTGAAGGCGGTAAACTTTTGGGTATTTATCCAGATTGCGTAGGTTTTGTTTGGTTCCAGTTTAACGGGGAGAATACAAGTGCGACCATCTGCGAGGTATTTGATTCCTTTCTGGTCCGAGATTTCAGGAAACGACTCCTTTGTATGGAAACACCATGACCACATTTCTTTGGTCATCATCTCTTTGCTAAAGGTAACCTTGATTTCCTTGAGCGTTGGATCCACTTGCATGTCTCCTGATTGCGGTACCGTTTTGATAACGGATGGGGGCATAGACTCCATGCTGATTTCTTGAGCCCATGATGTGAGTGTGAACGTAGCCAGTGCGATTGCTGTCATGATCGCTTTTGTCATGTCTTTCTCCTTTGAATATTTATTTCATTGATCGTTACGAGTGACCCGCTTGGGGATCAGACTCTGCCTTCAAAAACGGGCGTTGTCACTATGGCCTCGGATGGCTGGTTGGCAATTCATTTAATTAAGGAGCAGGGGGTTGTGTATTATTTGTTTCGGTTGTCCAGTTGCGCTTTAATTTTTCAGGATAACGTAGTTCTCTCACAAGTGGATTACCCGAATCAGTAGGTAGGGTCATCCGGATTATCGCTCCTTCAAATTCTCCATCAATCGGAGGAATCGTTGAAGATGATCCGAAGTTCTTTTGGAGCAAGATTATTCCCTTTGTTTCGATAGGAAATTTTGTTTTCGATGGGATTTTTATTTCCTCTTTGTGATAAAGGGTGCCGTGTTTCTCCTGATTTTTATTATAGATATTTGTCTTTCTCCCGTCTTTATTTCTTTTCTGACTGGTCGCCTCTTGCATGTAAAAAAGAACATACTCAAGTTGAACGTTTTCGAATGCCTGATCTGATTTGTTGTTTAGGTTTATTTCTACAAGATGATTGTAATAACGAACCTCTGAAAAACTTGTGAATGAATTACCGTGAATATCATCAAAAGTGGATTCGGATGAGGAAGATTTGTCTGCCGCTTTGCGTCTCACTCGATCTAGCTCTATGACTAATGAACCAGAATTGAGGAAATCTGAATGTTTAAACCAATCACTTATTCTTTCTCTAGTCGCATCATCAAACGCTGTTATCGGAACAGTTAGCTGCTTTCTTTGTCCTTTGCGCTGTACCGTTATTTTTTGCCCGCCAGGGAGCATGCGGATAATTTTCGCTTCAATTTCCCTGCCGCTCTGATCTGTTAGGATTTGGTAATCGTCCGCTATCGCAGAAACTACAACTGAGATAATAAGCGCTGATATTGAAGTTATTTTATAAGTCATATTTCTCCTTTTGATATATCAATATTGCGGATCAGGCGCGGTTATTCGCCGCCGTCTGCATTCTTTTGTTCGCCGGTTCTCTGTTTGAACACCCTCACATAGTCGATTTCGTATCTCTGGGGAAGCACTCGATCATCGATCTCCCCACCCCAGCTTCCCCCCATGGCTAGGTTCAGCAAGAGGTAGTGTGGCTTTCTGAAGGGATTGTTTGAGCCCGCTCCCGCCAGGTCAATCTTGAAAGTCGCGTACTGCTTATCATCTGCGAAGACCTTGATCTCTTTCTCGTTCCACTCCATCGCGTAGACATGGAACCCGTTGTAGGGCTCCTGGATCGTGATCTTGCCGCCACCGGCGGATCTATGAATGGATTCACCCGGCAGCGACTTATCCTTGGTTGTCGGGTTGGCAAAATGGTTGTTTGCATGGATCGTATGCGGTTCCTTGCCGACGTATTCCATGATATCGATCTCGCCGCAGCGGGGCCAGCCTATGTCCTGGATGTTGGAGCCAAGGGTCCAGATTGCAGGCCACATTCCCTTGCCCCGGGGCATCTTCGCTCGGACCTCGACTCGGCCATAGGTAAACTCAAACTTCTTCTTGGTAGTCAGACTGGCAGATGTGTAGTGAATGAACTTCCGCTCTTTTTGCCAGTTGGCCCACCCTTTGCCAACTTGCGGGTTTGGCAAGGTCTCCTTGCGCCCCTCGATAATCAAATGCCCGTTTTCAACCCGGGCGTTCTGCTTACGTTCTCTCATGTAATACTGCATCTCCTGGTTGCGCTCGAAACCTTCCTCGTAATTCCATTTCCTCCCGTCGGGCAGCCCTTCCTCTTTGAACTCGTCAGACCAGACCAGTTTCCACTCCTCAGCCTGAGTGGTCCCGGTTACCAACAAGGTAAGCGTGGTCGCGATCAATAGAATTTTCATGTCTTTCTCCGTCGATTAACCTCAGAAGGTTGGTTGGGATTGTTTATGAGTTCCTGTCTTCGCTCAATTTCATCCAGCAAATTAGGAATGCTTTTTGAAGGATAGGAGGAAAATATGCGCAAGGGCTGACCATCTTTGGTGACAACCTGAGTACCAAACAATCGGTCCCGGAATGATGGGTTTTGAGGTAGTCGATTTACCGACAGGTCTGACAAATTAACCGTAATAGATTTCCAAAATGTCAGAGGAGTCTGAAGAGTTGTTTCAGTCAATCTAATATCAAAACGTCCTCGAGAAAATGGGATAGCCAACACCAAACAAAAAATTGCTGTGCCGACAAATGCCTCAATTACCCTTGCCTGGAAAAACAACCACGCTTCTGATTCTTCAAACATTCCATATCGCCAGAGTTTCCCAAGTAAGAAAGTGATAAACAGGGAAAAGAAAGTCCGAGTAATGTGCCGCAATGGTTTTGGCCTGAGCTCAATGGTTTTCATTTATTTATCTGATCCCGGCGTGCGCAGAAAATGGTGATGGAGGAAAATCTGCTTCGAATCGATGCCGCGACAGCGCAGGTTGGACGGATTGATCATCAGATGGAACTGCTGTTGCAGACCTGGAGCCGGCGGCCGTTTGTGGAGGCACTGATGGGATTCCGGGGATTCAAGACGACGGCAGCGATGGTGGTTACGGCCGAGGTCGGCGATTTTCGACGATTTGCTCATCCAGAACTGTTCATGGGATTTCTGGGCATGGTGCCGAAGGAAAATACCACCGGCCAACATCATCGGCAGGGAAACATGACTAAGTGCGGCAATTCGCATGCGCGCTGGATGTCGATTGAAAGTGCCGGTCATTACCACATGTCACCAAAGGTTATTGCGCGTACACTGAACAGTTAAAACAACCGAACGTCTAATGCGTAAGCTCCATCCACGGGATCTTTCAGATTTTATTTCCAAGCATTGTCAATATCTTCATCCGGTAGAATCTGTCGGCAATGTCTGACAGTCAGAATTGAAATCATTTTGGGTTCCACTCGGTATATGATTCGGTAAATTCGCAATGAACAATTGTTGAATATCTTTTCTGTTGGTTTCTGGAACTGGATGTCCGCTGTCAGAAAAATCCTTGATCTGCTCCACTCGGTCAAAAATAGAGTGTACCCAACGCTCTGCCGCATTTGGACTGTCTTGGGCAATGTATTCTGAAATTTCGCTGATACGATCAATCGAGAGGGGAGACCACTGGATCTTCATCTGGGAATTCTCTTCAGAACCATTTCTTTGGCTTTGCAGTGTGGAATCCCTTTTCCATCATCAATCATGGATTCTCCCAAGGCAATATCTTCCAAAACCTCCAGCCGTTGGGACATGGCTTCAAATTCTGAAACAGCTATCAGAACTTCAGCACTTTTTCCGTGCTGTGTAATCACCACCGGGCGTTTTGAATTCTGAACTTGCTGGATGCAGGCCGCTGTGTGAGCTCTGAATTCAGACATGGGTTTAATATCTTGATCGAGAATCAATCTTCGCATCATTTTACTCCTTGTGTACGCTTCGTACCGCATATGGTACAGATGTCGATTCCATATTTTGGATATTATTGAGACAGAACCTTACGGATGACCCTGAGTGCAAACCAACTTTGCCTGACTCAACGGGTGTTGTCACGACAGCTTCGATTGACTGGTTCTGCGAATTTTATTGTTATGTCTTCTGCGAACTAATTGCTTTTGCAATCACCCCTGACGCGAAAATAATGGCACCCGTGATTGCAAGTTCTCCGTCATGATTAGGGACGAAATTTACACTCATCCCGATTAATCCAAGCACGGTTAGAACTGCACCAATGATAACGATTGTCTTTTCCATATTTTCTCCAATATTCAGTCCACAGACCTTAATGGTGGTTCGATCGTTTATTGGTATACATCTCTTCGATGGCCAATTTTGACCACTTGAATGATGAGCTTGTCATCTTCTATTGAGTAGAGAATCCGGAAATTTCCCTGACGTAATCGGTATTTTTCTTGCCCGGATAATTTTTTGGATTGGGGTGGGCGAGGGTTGTCTGATAGCGCTTTGATTGCTTCAAGAATTCTGAGCACATCTTTTTTGGAAACATTCTTAAGGTCTTTAGATACGGATTTTTTGAACGTAATTTTATAAGGTTCCATCGGCTTCCAGTATTTTTACAAAATCCTCAAAATCTAGAGTTGATTCTTTTTTGCGAGCCTCAAATAAAGTCAGATCACTTGCATCCTCGGCCAGTTCATCACGGATGGCATCATTAATTAATTCTGATATAGATCTGGATGTCTCAATAGATTGAAGACGAAGGGCCTTATGCAATGATGGTTCGAGATAGACAGTTGCTCTTTTGGTTAATGCACTCATTTATACCTCCGGTTGGATGACGGCATAATGACGTTGTGACGTTGTGGAGTCAATCTGTTTTGATCAGACCTTATGGCTGAAGTTGATTCCGCCACCCGATTTCGCTATTTATTCGTAATGACTCCACATCCGAATCACTTTAACGGTATGGATGTCTTCCAGAACCTCATAAACCAGCCTGTGCTGAATATTTATTCTTCTTGAATATGCTCCAGATAAATCTCCAACCAATTTTTCATACGGTGGGGGATTCTGGTATGGGTTCTCTTTTAGAATATTAAGGAGTTTTTGTGCCTGAGGTTTAAATCCAGACCGGGACAGTTTTTTTGCATCTCGCTTTGCTTGATTGGTGTAAACAATATCCCAACTCACCAATCTAACTCCGAATCACAATTTTCAACAGGCTCGGCCAATCCGGCTTTGATAGATTCACTCATTCCAGGGATTGATGATAAATAAAGAGTCTCTTGAACTGCTTTCCAATCTGATTCAGAAATAAGGACTGCTGTATGCCTTTTTCCTGTGATTTGAATAGGCTCATGGGATTCAGAAACATCGTCTAATAATGTGTAAAGCTGTTTTCTGGCTTCTGTGGCTGTTAAAGTAGTCATATTGTCTCCTTGGTACGCAATAACGTACGCAATTGGGTGGGGAGTGTCAATTTGATTCTGCAGCCGGGTGAAAAGAAAAAAACGGATACGGAGGCGAAGCCGGAGAGCCAACCCGCAGGGTTGGAGTGACCGAAGGAAACGGCAACCGCGATGCGCGCCCATGAGCAACGCGAAATGATAATTTCCGAAGGAAATAGTGACCAACGGGAACGGTTCACCTCGCGGAGATGCATCGATCGGGACACTTGACGGCAGTCCATATTCCAGATGTGGACGATGAGGTGGTGCGCGATGTATGCCGGGGGCGAACCGATGCGGTGAATGATCTCAAAGCTTCAAAAAAACAATTGCTCTCTTTTCTGCTGCGCAACGGCTATCGCTAGCCGATTTTTCTTTCAACCAGATCACCCTCAACATACTGATGAATCATAGAAGATATGAGGGTTTGATAGGGCAGTCCTTTTTCAAGGGCTTTCTTCTGAATCCCTTTTAAATCATGGTCATAAAGACGAATGGTGACCCTTCGATCTTTTTTCAGCGTGTGTTCTGCAATCGCTTTGATTTCAGCTAGTTCTTTTTTGGATGGGGAAACCGTCTTGATTTCATCTCTTTCGAGTGCTTCCAAAATATCTTTTTCTTCTTTATCCAGTTTCATTTTAATCACCACTTTCCTGTTGATATTGTTTTGTGGCTTTTCTGCTTGGGATGATGGTTTTTAAGAAAATGTGTTCATCATCAATTACATGGGGAACCAGATAGATATAATTATCAATGATAACGAAATATATCTTTTGTCCGGGATAATCTTCCTGATTCGGATGATCCGCTGTTTTCCATAAATCTCCTTCAGATAAATGGAAAATGATTTGTTCAAAGGAGATTGCTCTCTCCCGTTTTAGTTTTTCATTTTTCTCTGGATTCCACTCAAACTTCATGAAACCTATGTACATCTATTGTGCGCACATGTCAATTTATCTGTGGCTAACGTTAAACGTGAGGCTCCAATTTCTGGTTCCAGTAAGCCGCTGCGCGGCAGTTTAATAGCCTTTCTTTTCATATACCTTCCGTTCTGAAGGAGGACGTATTCGGCG
>JAROAZ010000180.1 GCA_029432775.1 Pontiellaceae bacterium B12227
GTCCTTTGGGAGGAATTAATGGCCGCCCTCGGCTATAAAAATAACAAAGCCCCCTTCCGGAAACTCGCAACCACCCTCCCGCTCGCCCGTCTGCGCTCACTCGCCGCCACGCCCCTCGAAGCCTATGCCCTTCTGCTCGGCCTTTCCGGCCTGCTGCCGAAAAATACCGACCCAAAATGGACGCCCGAAACCAAAACCTTCATCCGCTCCGTATGGGACGTCTGGTGGAAACAAGCCGAAGACCTCCACGAACTCGCCTTGTTAAAATCCGACTGGACCCTCGCCGGCATCCGTCCTGCCAACCACCCCGTCCGCCGACTCATGGCCGCCGCCCACTACGCCTTCCAGACATTGGAAATTTCCAACGACTGGAAACGCCTTAC
>JAROAZ010000181.1 GCA_029432775.1 Pontiellaceae bacterium B12227
GATGGATATTCAGATAACGATGAAGTACACTTCAGTGAATCCGCCTATCTTAAATTAGGAAGTGCGATGGCTTATGCCATGCTTGGTCTGGAACCAGTGGGCTATGCCGAATGGGCTTCCTTTCATACGATTACCGGTGGTCCCAATCAAGATGATGACGGCGACGGCTATTCAAACCGGAGTGAATATGCCCTAGACGGCAATCCGGCGAATACACCAGAGTTTTCGTTGTCCATTGTTGATGGATTTCCTGCCTATTCCGTGCCGCGCAATCTGGCGGCAAGCGATACCTTCCTAGCGATCGATTTTTCTTTCGATCTCTTTGATTGGACCAGTCAACCGCCGGATCGGGTGTCCAGTATGATGCAATCGAACGGAACTTC
>JAROAZ010000182.1 GCA_029432775.1 Pontiellaceae bacterium B12227
GAATCATAGGTCAGGTGTCCGGCGCGGTTGGCACCGATGCGCAAATCCTGAAGGTTGAACGCCGCATTGTTCAGCGTGCCGACCAGTTCCACATTCGCTGATCTGTATGGCGTCACATAAAGCGATACATTGTTTCCGTCGCTGACAATCGCTGCGTGATGCCAGGTTCTAGCCTCCAGGTCGGCCTGTGCCACCGTAATCGAGCCATTATCTCCAGTCAGCGCGATGTTCGCATTGACATCGTTGAGCTGCCAGTCATTCAGTCCCTCATTGTCCACGCTGGACATCAGGGATGTGGACGTGTCTTGGTCCAACGCATCCGTTTTCCACCAGAAAGAGACCGTAAAGGCATCCAGACGGGAATTGTCGGCACTGAG
>JAROAZ010000183.1 GCA_029432775.1 Pontiellaceae bacterium B12227
GAATCATAGGTCAGGTGTCCGGCGCGGTTGGCACCGATGCGCAAATCCTGAAGGTTGAACGCCGCATTGTTCAGCGTGCCGACCAGTTCCACATTTGCTGATCTGTATGGCGTCACATAAAGCGATACATTGTTTCCGTCGCTGACAATCGCTGCGTGATGCCAGGTTCTAGCCGCCAGGTCGGCCTGTGCCAGCGTAATCGAGCCATTATCTCCGGTCAGCGCGATGTTCGCATTGACATCGTTGAGCTGCCAGTCATTCAGTCCTTCATTGTCCACGCTAGACATCAGGGATGTGGACGTGTCTTGGTCCAACGCATCCGTTTTCCACCAGAAAGAGACCGTAAAGGCATCCAGACGGGAATTGTCGGCACTGAG
>JAROAZ010000184.1 GCA_029432775.1 Pontiellaceae bacterium B12227
GAAAACACCCCGCGCGATGAACTGGTGAGCGTGGTTGGTGAAATGGCCCTCAAACGTGACGGCCGCATGCGCTATGATAAATCGCGGGATGAGATCGTTGCCTATGCCAAAGAGCTCGAAGCCGAGGGGCAGCCTTTTGTTGCCTGGTCCGGGCATGGCAATGACCCGTTCATCACCCAGATAGAAACGCTGGAGCAAGTGCTGGAAGCGGCTCCGACCACCTGCTATGGATTTGTGTATGCCGAGATGCATAACCCCGAGGATCCGCGCGTTCATCACTTCATTAATGAATATGTGCCGCGCCTCGCCAAAGCCTGCCGGAAAAACGGACGGGCCAAACTCTACTTCCGCTATAAGAATGTTTT
>JAROAZ010000185.1 GCA_029432775.1 Pontiellaceae bacterium B12227
AAAACATTCTTATAGCGGAAGTAGAGTTTGGCCCGTCCGTTTTTCCGGCAGGCTTTGGCGAGGCGCGGCACATATTCATTAATGAAGTGATGAACCCGCGGATCCTCGGGGTTATGCATCTCGGCATACACAAATCCATAGCAGGTGGTCGGAGCCGCTTCCAGCACGTGTTCCAGCGTTTCAATCTGGGTGATGAACGGGTCATTGCCATGCCCGGCCCAGGCCACAAAAGGCTGACCCTCGGCTTCGAGCTCTTTGGCATAGGCAACAATCTCATCCCGCGATTTATCATAGCGCATGCGGCCGTCACGTTTGAGGGCCATTTCACCAACCACGCTCACCAGTTCATCGCGCGGGGTGTTTTC
>JAROAZ010000186.1 GCA_029432775.1 Pontiellaceae bacterium B12227
ACAAACAGCTTAGCGCCGACACCGCTGCCGAAAGTAAGGTTCACAAACAGCAAATCGTCTTCCCTGTAGACCAGTTCATACGAATTACCCTTAATCACCAGCCCATTATCATTTTCAATTATGTTCATATGTCCTCTGTTGCTTAAACTCATTTTATTCCAAACCGTTTGCCGGCCCAACCCAGGCCAGAACTATCGGCGAACATACTTTCGCTTTCGCACCACTGCAAGCGGAATTTTTTAAAATCACGCGGTTTCGCACCAGGAAACTTTCGATGCCGCCGGAACAGCAAGCACACGATCAGGGCAGCGGTTTTTTTGCTTCATCAATCAGCTTGAGCATCTCCGCCACTTTTTC
>JAROAZ010000187.1 GCA_029432775.1 Pontiellaceae bacterium B12227
ACAAACAGCTTAGCGCCGACACCGCTGCCGAAAGTAAGGTTCACAAACAGCAAATCGTCTTCCCTGTAGACCAGTTCATACGAATTACCCTTAATTACCAGCCCATTATCATTTTCAATTATGTTCATATGTCCTCTATTGCTTAAACTCATTTTATTCCAAACCGTTTGCCGGCCCAACCCAGGCCAGAACTATTGGCGAACATACTTTCGCATTCGCACCACTGCAAGCGGAATTTTTTAAAATCACCCGGTTTCGCACTAGGAAACTTTCGATGCCGCCGGAACAGCAAGCACACGATCAGGGCAGCGGTTTTTTTGCTTCATCAATCAGCTTGAGCATCTCCGCCACTTTTTC
>JAROAZ010000188.1 GCA_029432775.1 Pontiellaceae bacterium B12227
CCGGCCACCACGACATCATAGCTCTGGGTTGCAACACCCACGACATTCGATGCCAGCAGCGATACCGAGTGGGTACCGAACTGCGCGGCTGACGGTGTCCACTCCACCAGACCGTTGGTCGCATTCACCGTCATGTTCGACGGAGCCAGGTCCAGCATAAACGAGGCGGACGGGATACCGGTGGCATCAGCATCATAACTGTAGAGCTGCTCTGCCACCACGTTGGTGATCGCATCGGAGGTAATAACCGGAAGCGTGCCGGCAACCACAATCTCAAAGCTCTGTGTAGCGACGCCGACCACATTGGATGCCAACAGCGAAACAGAGTTCGTGCCAAACTGCGCGGCTGACGG
>JAROAZ010000189.1 GCA_029432775.1 Pontiellaceae bacterium B12227
TCGAACTGGAAAGCAAACCACACGCCGAACACAGCCAGCCCCAGCGAAAACGCCCGCGATGCCCAAACGTAATGGTGCTTGCTTTTACCCGTCACAATAAACCGGCGGTATAAATCATTCACCATCAGCGAGGAACCCCAGTTCAGTATAGTTGAAATGGTGGACATGAATGCCGCAATCATCGCCGCCCCCATGATCCCCAGCATGCCGACCGGCATCAGCTTGACAATCATAGCCGGATAGGTACCGTCATAGTTTTCCAGTCCGGCTGCCTCATTGGTTGCCCCCAGAATGATAATGGATGCCAGGCCCGTTACAATCCAGGGCCAGCCGTTCAGCACGTAGTAGCA
>JAROAZ010000018.1 GCA_029432775.1 Pontiellaceae bacterium B12227
TGTCCTCAAGCGCAGCGGGTGTTAAAACGAATCGGTGCAGACGGGTATTAGACAGGATGATTGAATGACAGGATTATCTCGTCTTGCGAATCAGAAACTTCAAAACCTGCCTTTGTGTTCTTCGTGCCTTTAGCGCAGCGGGTGGTTAAACCAATCCCATGGTGGCTGTTTCAGGCCAACGGGAGTTCAATGGTAAACACGGCTCCACCATCGGCTGCGTTTGATGCATGGATGCTTCCCTGGTGGGCTTCAATCAGGCTTTTAACAATGGCAAGGCCCAGTCCGGTGCCGCCGGAATCGCGCGAGCGGGATTTATCCACACGATAGAAGCGGTCAAAGATGCGGGGAAGGGCGTCTTCGGGAATTCCGCCGCCTTCGTCTGCCACCTCGATCACCGCCCGGTCATCGGCCGTTTTTTGTGATATACAGATGGAGCAGCCCTCGGGGTTATGTTTTACGGCATTAGAGATGAGATTCATGAGAACCTGATGAATGCGCTCGGGATCGATCAGGGCCAGGACGGGGGTTTCCAATGATTGGAAACGGATGCGGTGTTTTTCTGAAAGGTGGGTTGCTTCTTCCACGACACCGGCAATGACTTCCTTAACCGGGGTTTCGGCGACATTCAGGATGGTTGCGTTGCCATTGATGCGGGTGAGTTCCAGCAGGCTGTCTGCCATGGCTTTCATCCGCTGCCCCGCCCGCAGGCAGGCTTCGAGCACGGCTTCATATTCTTCCGTAGAGCGTTTCCGTTTGAGGGCGGCCTGGGTTTGGGCCATCACCACCGCAATGGGCGTGCGCAGCTCATGCGAGGCATCGGCCGAAAAACGGATCTGGGTTTCGAGTGCGGTGTCGAGATGGTTGAACGAGTTGTTCAGGGTCCGGGCCAGCCCGGCGAGTTCTTCCGGAGCCGATGCGAGCTCGATCCGGCGGCCATGCTTGCCTCCGGCAATTTCTTCGGCGGTTTTGCTGATCGATTTGATCGGTTCCAGCGTGCGGCGGATAATGATCCATCCACCCAAATGACCGACCAGAAAAACCAGCAGTCCAACGAGCAGCAGTTGGTAGCGTGTTCGGGTCAGGATGAGCTTGATGTCGTCCAACGGTTTTCCGATTACAATAAGGCGGCCCTTGTGGTGGGAAACAACCAGCTCCCGGGCATCCTTCCGGCTGTGAAAGTTCTGCTCTCCGCCGATAAAATGGTAGTCGTTGAGAGAAATGGAATCCGGCACGGCGCCATAGCGGTCAATGATTTCTCCGGAGTCCGTCCAGGAGATCGTGTAATAGCCTTCGGCTTCCATGTTTTTCAGATAGGTTTCCGCTGACTGGATCGGGTTGCCGGCGGGATCCAGGTTCTCCCTCGGAGGGGAGTCGCGGTCCGGTCCGCGGCGGGGAGGGCCGCCACCGGGTCGCCCGCCCGGTCCGCCGCCCGGTCCGCCACCGGGGCCGCCCGATGGCGGTAAAAGTGCGGGCATGGCTTCCATTAATGCATTCTGCAGGCCGGCATCCACGGCCGACATTTCTGATTTCTGGCGCAGGTGATAGTGGAGCGAGAGCAGAATAATCAGAACCGTGGCGAGCAGGAGTCGCTGCCATGCCATCAGCTGCCATCGGATGGATCGGTAATGTTTCATCTATGCTCCAATCGTGTAGCCGAGTCCGCGCCGGGTTTTGATGTAGCCGCCGCCGAGCTTGCGCCGTGCATTGCAGACATGCACATCGAGCACATTGGAAAGGGAATCGTCATCTTCGTTGAAGAGGTGTTCATAGAGGTCGGTGCGGCTGACTACCGTTTCGCTGTGCATCATCAGATACTGGACCAGCGAGAACTCCAGCGCCGTAAGTTTTACGGGTTGATCATCAACAGAAATACTTTTTTTCGCCGTATCCAGTTCGAGGCCTCCAAAGGAAAGGGTGGTGGTCGTTTTGCCCGCGGAGCGCCTGATCAGCGCGCGAAGCCGGGCCGCGAGCTCGTCCATATCGAACGGTTTCACTAAAAAGTCATCCGATCCGAGATCCAGCCCCCGAACCCGGTCATCAATGGCGCCGCGGGCGGTGAGGATCAGTACGGGGGTGTTCTTTTTTGCACGCAGTTGCTCAAGCACTTCCCAACCGTCCATACGGGGCATCATGATGTCCAGCAGGATGGCGTCATAATCCCAGTTCAGCGCCTTATACAGGCCCTCTTCGCCATCTTCCGCCGTGTCAATGGCATAGCCTTCGTCATCGAGCGACATGGCCAGCGCCTGTCTCAGGTCCGCTTCGTCTTCCACAATGAGCAACTTCATATCGATCTCCTTGAACTGAATGATACTACAGCTTCCGGTTATAAAACAGCCAACCTTAAGATTGGATTAAGATGTTTGTTTGCGGCAGAGAAAGGCGTTTTTTCTGGAAGCAGCTCGTCCTTAATCTGAGCTTAAGGTTGGCTCTGCTAGCTTCCCGGCTACATTCAAAAACAAAGGTAGAGGTGGATCTGATGAATGGAGAACAATTCATTATGAAGAGCATTTTGAGATATGCGGCAGGCGTGGCGGTTTTTGCCGCGGTAGCTGCAGGAACGATAATCAAAGCAGAGGCCCAGGTGGTCATCAGCGAGTTCATGGCGGCAAATGACAAAACGCTGATGGACGGCGATGGAAACTATTCCGACTGGATTGAGCTGTATAACACGGGCTCGAATGCGGTTGACCTGACGGGGTGGTATCTGAGCGACGATACCAACAACCTGACGAAATGGACTTTTCCCACGGAAAGCATCGCGGCAGGTGAGTTTCTGGTGGTTTTTGCTTCGGGAGCGGATACCGCCGGCTACACCGACAGCCTCGGCTACCTGCACACCACCTTTAAACTCAGCGCGAGCGGCGAGAGTGTTTTGCTCACAGAAGCCGACGGCACCACCATTGCCTCGTCGTTCGTCAACTATCCCGAGCAGGACGACGATGTTTCCTATGGTCTCGATCAGGATTCCGGCTCCTCATACCTCATTACCGAAGGGGAGGATGCCACGGCATTTATCGGAACGTCAGCGCCGGGGTCGAGCTGGAATACCACCAGTTTTGATGATTCGGGCTGGTTGAGCGGAAGCACAGCTGTTGGTTTCGATAACGGCTCTACGTATTCTGATATCAGGTTGGATGTGAGCGATATGTTCCGAAGCACAGAATCTGTTTATACACGGATTGAATTTGATATCGATGCCGGCACCGACCTGTCGCAGCTCTCTTTGCGAATGAAATATGATGATGGGTTTGTGGCGTATATCAACGGGACAGAAGTGGCGTCGGCTAACGTTCCGTCCTCACCAACCTATTCCTCGCAGGCAAGCTCGTCGCACGATGGAACTTCTTATGAGGATTTTACGCTGCTGAATGCGGATGCGTATCTGCAAACCGGAGTGAACGTTCTTGGAATTCTCGGGTTCGACTATCCTTCGGGAACGGCTGATTTTTATATGATGCCGGTGCTCTCCGGCATTACCGTCGGACAGATTTACACCAACACCGCAGTTTATCTGACGACCCCTACGCCCGGCGCGGATAATGTGGAAGGCGTGCTCGGCTATGTGGGCGATACCTCATTCACGGTTGATCGCGGCTTCTTCAGTGAAGCAACAAATGTGGCCATCAGCTGCAAGACCGAGGGCGCGGAAATCTACTACACCACCGATGCCACCGAGCCGTCTGCAAACAACGGGACGCTCTACACGGGGCCGATCACCATCAGCAAAACCACCGTGCTGCGCGCGGTTGCAACCAAATCCGGCTACATGTCCAGCGATGTCGATACCCAGAGCTACTTTTTCCTCGACGACATCATTGCGCAGGGCACCAGCGTGAGCGGGCTTGATCCGGAATTTCCGGCGAGCTCGGTCAATGGGCAGGGTTTCGACTATGGAATGGATACGGACGTCACGCAGAGTTCCACCTATTCCGGCGAGATCAAAGGCGCGCTGAAGTCGATTCCCTCCATCTCCATCGTCACTGATCCCGACAACCTGTTTAGTTCCGGCAGCGGCATCTATGTGAATGCTGATGAGGATCACGATCCGGATAACGGCGCGGACTGGGAGCGCGAAACCTCGATTGAGCTGATTAATCCCGATGGATCCGAAGGATTCCAGATTAACGGAGGCATCCGCATGCGCGGAGCATCGAGTACCTCTTCGAGCAATCCCAAGCACTCCTTCCGGTTTTTCTTCCGTTCTGAATACGGAACCTCGCGTCTGAACTATCCGTTGTTCGGCGAAGACGGCGCCGATAGTTTCAAGCGCATGGACCTGCGTACCGGGCAGAACTTTTCCTGGGCCAACCAGACGCCGCAATACGCCACCTGGCTCTACGATATCTTTACCCGCGACACACACCGCGACATGAACCAGCCTTATACCCGCGGCGAATATTATCACCTCTACATCAACGGCATGTACTGGGGGCTTTACCAGACGGAAGAGCGCTGCGATTCCCGTTTTGCGGAATCCTACTACGGCGATGACGATGCTGATTTCGATGCGGTGAAAGCCGACCCCGATTCAGGCGATATGTATGCCGTGGACGGCACCCGCGATGCGTATGATGAACTGCGGTCCGGAGTTTACGGCGGTGTGAGTGATAATGCATACTACTTCGCACTTCAGGGCATGAATGCCGACGGCTCGGAAAACAGCGCGTATACCAAGCTGCTGGATGTCGATAACGTCATCGACTATATGCTGCTGATTTTCTTTACCGGTAACCGCGACTCGCCGGTTGGACCGCCGATGAACAGTCCCACCATGCCGCGGAACCTGAATGTGATTTATAACCGGCTCCATCCGGATGGATTCAAATATGTTGCCCACGATAATGAACATTCGATGGAAGTCAGCCAGGGCGTGAGTTACGACCGTACCAGCGTGAACCTGAGCTCCTCATTTGATGGGGTGAACCGGTTCAATCCGTGGTCGCTGCATCTCAAGCTGATGGACAACGAAGAATATGCCCTCCGTTTTGCGGATCATGTGCACGAGCACTTTTTCAACGGTGGATTGCTCACCGCTGCGGTGGCCGCAGAGCGCCTCGAGATCCGGAAGGCTGAAATTTATTCGGCGGTGGTTGCCGAGTCGGCCCGATGGGGCGACAGCAAGGGGACGCTCCGCACCCGCGACAATGACTGGCTGACCTGGGCCGACTGGCTGACCGATACCTATCTGGCACAGCGCGCCGACTATGTTTACGCCCAGTTTGCTGCACGCGGCTGGTATCCTTCGGTCGATGCTCCGGAGTTCAGCCAACACGGCGGAACCATCGATTCCGGTTTTAACCTTTCCATCTCGGGCAACGGAACCATCTACTACACGACCGACGGATCCGACCCGCGTGCAGTCGGTGGCGGCATCGCCGGTAGTGCTTATAGTTCGGCGCTGACGCTTAATCATTCAGCCCAGGTCAAGGCCCGTGTATACAGCGGTGGCGAGTGGAGTGCGCTGACCAGGGCCACCTTCCTGCTGAACGAGGAATCCCCGTTGCGTGTAACCGAGATCATGTATAATCCCGCGTCTGGAACAACCGGATCGGAAACCAACTATGCTGCGTCGGACTTCGAATACATCGAACTTCTCAATACCGGCGATGAAACCGTTGGGCTGGCCGGAACCGAATTTTCGAACGGCATTCATTTTGATTTCACCGACGGCGATGTCGCCACGCTCGCTCCCGGCGAATACGCGATTCTGGTCAGCAACCTCGATGCGTTCAAGGAACGTTATTCCAACTGGGCTACCCTCAATATTGCCGGCGAGTTCCATGGGAAATTCTTCATTGCCGACGCAGCGCTCAATAACGGCGGCGAGGAACTGGCATTAGTCGACGGCTTCGGCAGCACCATCCTCGATTTTGAGTATAACGATTGGTACGACGCCACCGACGGCGAAGGCTTTTCGCTGACGCTGATCGATCCGACGGCCGCCACCAACACCTGGAACGAAAGTTCCGCATGGCGGGCCAGTAAATATTCAGGCGGCACACCCGGCGCGGCACCCGAGGATTTCCTGCAACCGGAAGATCTGTTGATTAATGAAGCATTGACGCATCAGGACGATGATACGCCCGGCGACTGGGTTGAGCTCTATAACGCCTCCACTAACACGATCGACATCAACGGCTGGTTCCTGAGCGACGATGAAGATGACTTGACGAAAGTGGAGCTGAGTGGACTTCCAACCATTGGAAGCGGCGAATATCTGGTGTTGACCGAGGCTTCTCACTTTGGCACGGCGTCGCTGGGAACCAACGCCTTTGCATTGAGTGAGCTGGGCGATGCCGTTTATCTCTCTTCCGGGGAAGGGAGTGTACTTACAGGTTACCGGGTGGAAGAAGAGTTCGGTGCGGCCGAGCGCGATGTCACTTTCGGACGCTACGTCAAGAGCGACGGCACGACTGATTTTACCGCGCAGAGCACGCAGACTCCGGGGAGCGAAAATGCCTATCCGTTGATCGGCGACGTGGTGATTTCGGAAATTATGTATCACCCGGCCGACAGCAATGCATTCGAATATATTGAAATCTGCAATCGGACTTCATCGAGTGTTCCGCTCTATCACACCACCTACACCACCAACACCTGGAAGCTGGCGGGTGCGGTTGAATATACCTTCCCGGAAGGAATCGTGCTGGGAGCCGGCGAGTGCCTGGTCATTACCGAGGCCACCGAGGCGGAGTTCCGCAGCTATTATACGGTCGATTCCGGAGTCACTGTGCTCGGCCCCTACGACGGCAAACTGAGCAACGATGGCGAAGACCTCAGGTTAACGCGCCCCGGCGATTCGGAAGCCCTGACCGGAGAGGTCCCGTACATGCTCGTCGAGCTCGTGGAATATAACGATGCCTCGCCGTGGCCAACCGATGCCGATGGACTCGGTTCCTCCCTCGAACGGTCGGTTCTTTTGCTCTATCCGAATGATTCCGCCAACTGGACGGCCAATGCGGACCCGTCGCCGGGCAGCACGGATGGGGGTGTTGCCGATCCGGACGCCGATTGGGATCAGGATGGTTCGTCGAACTATGATGAATACATTGCCGGAACCGACCCCTCCGATCCGGATTCAGTCTTCGCTTTCCAATCATTGGAAATATCCGGGGCACCGGTGTTCACCTGGTCGAGCGAAACCGGCAAGGTCTATTCGCTGTGGTTTTCCACAAATCTGGTTGCCGGCGAGTTTGCGCTCACCAATTCCGCCATTCCCGCAACGCCGCCGCTGAATACACTCACAACCGAAGTTTCCGGTGCGAAATGTATCTACTATCAATTGCGCGTGAACAACGAATAGTCTGAGAGTTGCAGAGCGGAGATAATCCTCAAGCCTCCTTCCCGTCCGGAAGGGGGCCTTTTTTTGAAGATGAATCGCGCTTAATCCCTGCTTAAGACAACGTCTGCTATTTTTTGCTTCAACGATTAAAAACCCGCGGAGCAAGATGATGACGGCCATAAAAAATGAAAGTTTAAACCGGCACGACCTATGGGCGGAATCGCGTCGCGCAGAAGAGCAGGGCGATATTTTCCAAGCTTTGGAAATTCATAAAAAAATTCTCAGGGCAGATACATCGTATGCTGCCAGTCTGCGCGCCGGATGGCTCTACTACAAACTGGATGAGTTCGAGGAATCGCTGCGCTATTACGAACAGGCATGTGCCCTGACGAATGACGATTGGCCCTGGTTCGGCATCATGAACTGTCTCATTGCGCTTGGTGAAACCGACGCGTTGGCCCGGGTGGTCGAATCACTCTATGGAACAGAGCACACGTCCATTGCTCTTCCTGCATGAAATCAACCCTGAAGGAGAAACCCATGACCTGGAAAAATATACTTATATTCATGCTGCTGTGTGGACTCACCGGAGCGGTAAGAGCGCAGACCATCACGGCGGTTGATCCCGGCACCGCCCCGCAGGGGACCACCGGCATGACCGTCACCTTTACTCTCAGCGGCATGATGCTGCCGCCGACTGAAGCTATGCCGGAGAGCGTTACTATTGGATCGGTTTCCGGCACATCGGTTGCGCATCCGGCCTCCGACACCGTAACCGCCGTGTTCGACTTTCCGTTCACAGTCTCTACGGGCATGAAAGACGCGATCGTCTCGTTCACCGATCCCATGGGACGATCGGATGTCTACTCCATGACCGGCGGCTTTACCATCACCGCCGGGGCGGACACGCCGCCGTCGATCACAGAGCAACCTTCGTCTGTGACGGTATACGACGGCTATACCGCCAGCTTTTCTATCGAGGCCTACGGTTCCGATCCGCTGACCTATCAGTGGCAGAAGAATCTCGCCGACCTGGTGGACGCCACCAATGGGGTCTATTCCCTGCCCGAAGCGGCTTTGGCCGATGAAGGCGGCTACCGCTGCATTGTTGCCAATGCCTTTGGTTCGGAAACGTCGTCGGTTGCCACGCTGACGATCAATACCAATGCCTATCCGACTGCCGGTGGATTCGCGATGGTGGATACGATGCAGACGAACTGCTACTCGGACGCCGCGATCATTACAGCACCTGAACCGGGCGCGGCATTTGCCGGGCAGGATGCGCAGTATACCGGAAATGCGGCGAGCTATACCATCAGCGGTGACGGCCTTACGGTCTATGACAACCATACCGGGCTGACCTGGACCAAATCCTCCGATACCGACGGCGATGGCATCATTGATGCCGACGACAAACTGACCTATGACGAACTGTTCACCTATGTGGATTCGCTTAATGCAAACGCCTACGGCGGATTCACGGACTGGCGTGTTCCCTCGATCAAAGAAACCTATTCGCTGATGGATTTCCGCGGCGTGGACCCGAGCGGGTACGAGGAGGAAGACACCTCGGGGCTGATTCCTTTTATCGATAGCTCGGTGTTTGATTTTGCGTATGGCGACACCGATGCCGGGGAACGCATTATCGACTCGCAATATGGCGGCACCAGCCTTTATGTCGATGGCGAGGCCCTGTTGTTCGGTGTCAACTTTGCCGACGGCCGCATTAAAGGGTATGGGCTGGTGCTCAACGGGAGTGCTAAAACCTTCTGCGTTCTGGTTTGCCGCGGCAACGTGGAGTTTGGTGTGAACGATTTCGAACAGATCAGCACCAACGTGGTGGTTGATCACGCCACCGGACTGATGTGGCAGCAGTCCGACAGTTTGGTCGGCCTCAGCTGGGAAGATGCGCTGGCTTACGCCGAAGGACTTGAACTCGACGGCTACCGCGACTGGCGCCTGCCCACAGCCAAGGAGCTGCAGGGGCTGGTCGATTATACCCGCTCGCCCGGCACCAGCGATTCCGCCGCGATCGATCCTGTCTTCAGCTGCACCGGCATCACCAACGAAAACAATGAGGCCGACTTTCCGTGGTACTGGAGCGGAACCACCCATGCAAACTGGATCAACGCCGGGTGGGGCGCCTATATCGCGTTCGGGCGTGCCATGGGGTACGACAGCACGGCGGGGTGGACCGATGTCCACGGTGCGGGCTGCCAGCGCAGCGATCCGAAGGGGGACGATCTGAGCAATGCCGATATGTATGCCTATGTTGCCAGTTCCGATGGAGAGGGCGGCGGCTACTACCAACTCTCCGCTCCCCAGGGCGATGCGGTTCGGGTCTATAACCACGTACGCTGCGTGCGCGGCAGCGCAGCGTCCCCGGACACCGATACCGATGGTGACGGCCTGACCGACTGGTATGAATATAATTATACCGGCGATACCGTGGCCATGGGTGCTGAAGACGATGACGACGGTGACGGCATCAGCAACGAATATGAAGAAGCGGCCGGCACGATCCCGACCGATGCGGATTCCGTCTTCCTCGTTACCGGGCTTTCGGATACCAATATCACATGGACCAGCGAGCTGGACCGTTCTTATACGCTGCAGTTCGCCACCCGTCTTACGAATGAATTCCAGTCTGTTGAAAGCGGTATTGCAAGCACCGCACCGACCAATACTTATCTGTTCGAAAGCGATGTGGATACGGTTTTCTTCCGCGTGATCGTGGAATAAAAATTTCCAACAACACATCCCCCCAACCGGGTTCCAATCCCTGGAAATTTCCAGGGATTGGAACTTTTTTCTGTGCCGGGCCCGGTGGTTTTCCTTCGGAATTTTTTCCGGATAAAAATCTGCTTAACCTCTACTTAAGCTCATGTCTGTTAACTTCACGTTAACGATAGGAAACCGAAAGGAGCCGTGCCATGAAGATTAAGATCAGAACGACCACTTCGCGGGAGTACCGATGGGATCAGTCGCGCCGGGAAGAGCAGCGGGGCAATTATGCCAAGGCCTTTAAAATCCATGAAACCATTCTGGCCGAGGATGCTGGATCCTATGCGGCGTGCCTGCGGGCCGGGTGGCTTTGTTACCGGATGGAAGCCTATGAAAAGGCGCTGCATTTCTATGAAGACGCGGCGGCGCAGAGCAACGAGGACTGGCCGTTGCACGGCATCATGAACTGCCTCGAGGCACTCGGGAAAACCGAAGCGGCGGACCAGGTGGCCGCAACTCTGGGTGGAGTTGCGCGTGTACCTGCAGCCATCCCCGCATGATGATCAAATAGATACCTGATGCGCTCGTTGCATGTACGGCAGTCACGATCCGCAAAAGGTCGAAGTCGCTTTTTCCAATGGCTTTATCGGGGCGTTAAACTCATCCCATTGAGTACGGGAAGGGGGGCTATTCTTTTATGGGGCCCGAGGACGAGTTGCGGATGATGATACGGCCTGTGAGGGTTACGCGGTGCGCCGGGCTTTGGGGATTCCGGATCCGGTTGAGCATTACGCGGGCGGCAACCTTGCCGATGTCGGCACAGGGCTGGTGATAGCTGGTCAGCGGGACCGTCAGCAGGGAAGCATATTTCACATCGTCAAATCCGCAGACCTGAATTTTGCGGGGAATGTCGGCGCCAAGATCAATGAGTGCGCGCAGCAGGGGAGCGGCGGTGGCATCGTTGGCGCAAATGACGCCGTCCACCTTGCAGTCCAGCAGTTGCTTTGCGGTTTTTTCGGGCTGGTCGGGAATCAGATCGATGTCCTTCAGTTCGCGTGCGGTCCGTCCGTTATGCACTAAGGCCTCGCGGGCGCCGATGCGGCGCAACTGGACGGTCATGGCCGGATTGGGAGCCGAAACAAATGCCATGTTCTGGCAGCCGTTCCCAACGAGATGTCCCCCCATGGTGTAGCCGGCCTCAATATTGTCGATGCCGATCAGGTCGTAGGGGGTTTGCCGGGGCCAGGCGTAGACATCGCGGTCGAGCAGCACAACCTCGATCCCTTTTTTCCGAAGCTTGCGAATGATTTGCAGGTTGAAGTCCTGCTGACAGGAGACATGTTCGACCGGCGTAAAGAACACGCCGTTGACCTTTTCCTCGATAAAGCGGTCGGTCAGAAGGTCGGCCATCGCCTTGGGATCGAGTGCCATGCCGAGTTCGGATGGGCGTATAATCCGCATGGCATCCATGCCGGCGGTTTCCGTGAGGCTTGCACAGATGGGTTCAAAAATCTCGGTTTCGTGCAGGCGGGGAATCAACAGGCCGGCGGACATAGTCGATTTCCCCGGCGAGAGCACCTGTGTGCCGAAACCCGCGCGCCTGCGTACCATTTTTTCCTTGGCCAGCAGGTTCAGGGCTTTGGCCACGGTGGGCCGCGAAGTTTTGTATTCCGAACATAATTCAGCCTCGGTCGGCAGCAGATCGCCGGGAGAGTAGCGCTGTTTTTTAATTAATGATGCCAGTTCGTTATATATTTGTAAGTACCTTGGTTTGGAGGAGTTCATGAATTATATGTAAATGAAATGTAATTATAATGCAACTTTAAATGTTATAAATTCGTTTACATCCAGCGAATCCGTGAGAACCTGAAATCATCAAATCAGGAAAAGCAAAACGCTCAATCGTTCAGGAGAAGCATATGAAAGAAATTTTTACAGTCGCCGGCATCGGAGAACTCCTCTGGGATGTTTTCCCGAACCATCGCCGCCTCGGCGGTGCCCCGGCCAATTTTGCGTATCACACCCATCAGCTTGGCGCGGAGGCCTATCCGGTCAGTTGTGTGGGCGCTGATCCGCTCGGCAACGAAATCCGCGAACAGCTCCGCAAGCTGGATGTGGATTCCGCTCATGTTGTGGAAACCGCAGCCTATCCCACCGGCACGGTGGATGTGGTGCTGAGTGCCGGCAAGCCGACCTATGAAATTCACGAGGATGTTGCCTGGGATCACATCTCTTTTTCGGATGATCTTCGAGAAGTGGCGGAAACGCTCGATGCGGTTTGTTTCGGTTCGCTTTCACAGCGCTCGGCGGAATCGCGCAAATCCATCCACGCTTTTCTGCAAAGCATGCCGAAAGGGGCGCTGAAGATTTATGATGTAAATCTGCGGCAGGCGTTCTTTTCGAAGAACGTGGTTCAGGAATCGCTCGAGCTGGCTTCCGTACTGAAGCTCAGCGATGAAGAACTCCCCGTTCTGGCCGATTACTTCGAACTTAAAGGCGACACCATCGATCAGCTGATGGAGCTGCGCCGTCTCTTCGATCTTGCACTGATTGCATATACCCGCGGCCCGGACGGAAGTCTGCTGCTGGGTAAGTATGAATTTGATGATTTTCCAGGATGTGAGGGAAAGGCCGTTGATTCCGTCGGGGCAGGCGACTCGTATACCGCAGCCATGTGCATGGGCGTGCTGCACGGATGGCCGCTGAACGAAGTGAATCTGTTTGCGAACGAAGTATCGACCTTCGTCTGCATGCAGAAGGGCGCAACCCCAATACTGCCGGCAGAGCTGGTTGGAAAGGTGGTTTGCTCATGAAACGGTGGAATATGAGTTCGACGATGAAGGTGCTTGGACGTAAAATTTTTCGTCGCGAAGAAAGAGTTGTGGAAGGCAGTGGAAACCTAATGGAGGACAGTATGAGAATTAAAATGATTGGAATGTTGGCAGTGGCAGCGTGTTTGACGCTGGTTGGATGTGATCGCAGCGGAGGGGGCGAAGGTCAGGTGAAAATCGGTATGACCGTTCAGGATTTGAGTAATCCCACCTGGTCGGGCTACTGCCAGGCGATTCAGAAGGAAGCCAAGGCGCATGGCGCGAAGATGAGTTATGTCGCCTGCGAGAGCAACGTCTCTAAACAGATGGAGCAGATTGAAAATTTTGTTGCCCGCGGTATGGATGTGATCATTGTTCATCCAGCGGATCCGGCCGGCATCGAAAGCGCCTGCAAAGAGGCGCGGGCGCGCGGCGTTAAAGTGATTGCGTGGGACGACGACTTGGAAAATGCTGATACGCGCTGGCTGATTGATAATCATGATTTGGGTTATCAGGTAGGCAAGGAGGCCGCTGACTTTATCAAGGCCAAGCATGGCGGGAAAGCTGAAGTGGCCATTCTGAACTATCCGCAGCTTCCGGTTCTGCTGGCCCGGGGCAACGGAATTCGTGATGCCATTACCGAGCTCGCGCCGAATGCAACGATTGTTGCGGAAACCAGTGCAATCAATCCCGACGAAGGCATCACGAAGATGGAAACCATTTTCCAGTCGAATCCGAATGTGAAAGTGGTGGCTTGCATCGGAGGGGGCGGTTCGGTGGGGGCCAACGAGGCCGCCAAGGCCGCCGGCAAGGATGCGGATGATTTCGGCGTGTTTGCCGTGGACGCCACCAAGCCGGAACTCGACGCGATTAAAAACGGCGAAGCGGTGCGCATGAGCGTGATTGTTACCGGAACGGATCAGGATGTGGCCTCAACGGTCTACGGTTTTGTGGCCAAGCTGGCGGCGGGTGAAGAAATTCCGGCCCGTGTATACCGCAAGCTCATTCCTGTGACGATCGACAACGTTGACCAATACTACAAAAACTAAGGTTGATCCGATGATCCTTCAGCTAAAAAACATAACAAAGCGGTATCCGGGAGTCGTTGCTCTGAACAACGTCAGCCTGGATGTTGCAGAGGGCGAAGTCCATGCGCTGGTCGGCGAAAACGGCGCGGGTAAGTCGACCTTGATCAAGAGTTGTACGGGAGCCGTTATCCCAAGCGAAGGGACGGTTTCGATTCAAGGACAGGAATTTCCTGCCTTAAACCCAAAGTTGTCCGAAGAGCTGGGGCTTGCGGTGATCTATCAGGAGTTTAACCTGGTCGACGAACTTTCCGTGGCGGAAAATATTTTCCTCGGGCGGGCCATCCGTAAAAGCGGGCTCATGATCGATAAGAAGGCCATGGCCGAAAAAGCAGCCGAGATCTTCGAGCAGTTTGATATCGATATCGATCCGAATGCGCTGGTGGGCAGTCTGACCGTCGGGTATCAGCAACTCGTCGAGATTGCCAAGGCGGTTTCGCAGAATGCGCAGATCCTGATCATGGACGAGCCCTCGGCGCCGCTGACGGCCGCCGAAGCTGAATCGCTTTACGTGATGGTGGAGAAGCTGAAGGCCAAGGGTGTGACGATTATTTATATTTCACACCGCATGGAAGAAATTTTCCGGCTCTCAGATCGGATCACGGTCCTGCGGGACGGGCAGAAGATTGAAACGCTGAATACGTCGGATACCACTCTTGACGATCTGGTCAAACTGATGGTGGGCCGCGAGTTGAAGGAAACCTATCCGGCTCGCAAAGACTGCATCTCTGACGAGGTGCTGCTGGAAGTGGAAAACCTTTCCGGTAACGGGGTGCACGATATCAGTCTGCAGATTAAAAAAGGCGAAGTGCTTGGCCTGGCCGGCCTGATTGGCGCCGGCCGCACCGAGCTGGCCGAACTCCTGTTCGGCGTTAAGCAGCGTACCGCCGGGCGCGTGGTCCTGCACGGCAGGGAAATCGAGCCGAAGCTCCCGCGGGCGGCCATCGACTGCGGCATTGCACTGGTTCCGGAAGACCGCAAAAAGCAGGGTGCACTGCTCGAAGTGGACATCAAGGGCAATATCAGTATGGCGATCCTTGAACGCATTTCAAAATTCTTCACGGTCAATAAGAAGGAAGAGCAGCGCATTGCCGAGTCGTACCGGAAATCGATGCGGATTAAGACACCGGATCTGGAGCAGAAGATTAAAAACCTCAGCGGTGGGAATCAGCAGAAAGCGATTATTGCAAAGTGGCTGGCGACAGAGCCCACACTGGTTATTTTTGACGAGCCGACGCGCGGTATCGACGTCGGAGCCAAGTCGGAAATCTATGCGCTGGTCAACGAGCTGGTTGAGTCAGGCAAGGCGGTGCTAATGATTTCCTCTGAAATGGAAGAGGTCATGGGCATGTCCGACCGCATCATCGTATTGCAGGAAGGGCGGATTTCCGGGGAACTGGACCGGAAAGATTTTGATCAGGAAACCATTATGGGCTTTGCGGCGCAGGGCTGAATTCAAACGGGAATAAGACTATGAAAAACACAGATTCAACAAAAACAGTGGGCAGCGTTGCCGCCTCGATCGGGAAACAATACGGGATCTTTATTGTCCTGCTGGTACTGATGATATTCTTCTCCATTGCATCGGAAAACTTTTTGGACAGCCACAACCTGTTGAATGTGGCCAGACAGGTGTCGATGATGGGGATTGCAGCCGTGGGCTTCGCCTTCGTCCTGCTGCTTGGCGGCATCGATCTGTCGATCGGCTCGCTCATTACGCTGGTGAACATTGCCACGGCGTGGCTGATGGTCAATGCGGGCTGGAACCCGGTGCTGGCCGTGCTCGTTGCGCTACTGCTCTCCGCGAGCATCGGATTTTTCAATGGCTGGATTATTGCCAACCTGCAGATGCCGCCGATCATTGTGACGCTGGCGATGATGATCATTATCGAAGGCGTGGCATACCTTATCTGCGGGGGGCTGCCCATCTATGGTTTCGCAAAATCGTTTGCTGTAATCGGGCAGGGGTATGTCGGCCCGATCCCGATCCCGGTCATCATCATGGCGATAGTAATGGGACTCGGCATGTTCATTCTGCGGAAGACCTATTTCGGGCGCTACTTCTATGCCGTCGGTGGAAACGAAGAAGCCGCAGAGCTTTCCGGGATCAATGTCAAACGGGTTAAATATCTCGTGTACACGCTCTCCGGTTTCTTCGCCGGCGTGGCCGGCATTGTTATGCTTTCCCGGACCAACTCCGGGCAGGTTATTGCGGGAAAGAATTTCGAGTTTCTCGTGCTCACAGCGTGCGTCCTCGGTGGCGTTAGCGTCAGCGGCGGTTCCGGCAAGATCTCCAATGTGCTTGGAGGGGTGCTGGTACTGGGTGTGCTCAGCAACGGCCTGGTGCTGCTCGATGTGGGCGATTATGTCCAGAAGGTAATCCGGGGCTCGGTCCTGCTGATCGCCGTGGCGCTCGACTGCATCCAGCATCGTAAGAAAGCATAATGCCAACCCCTCATATCAAAGACTGGAGTATGTCATGAAAAAACCAACTCAACTCAAACAGGAAAATCTTGCTCTGCTGGCGGACAACATCGTCGTTCCGACCTACGATCGAAGCCGGGTTAAGGCCGGAATCGTACACGTCGGAGTGGGGGGCTTTCACCGCTCGCACGAAGCCTACTACACCGATGCACTCATGAATGAAAATGATGCGCTTGAATGGGGTATCTGCGGGGTGGGACTTCGGGAAGCCGATCGCAGGATGCGCGACACCCTCCAAGAGCAGGATTTTCTCTATACCTTGATCGTGAAACATCCCGACGGAAAGGTGGAAAGCCGCGTCATTGGATCGATTGTCGACTTCATGCTGAGCGTGGACGACCCGATGGCGGTCATCGATAAGATGGCGAGCGAGGAAACAAAGATTGTTTCGCTGACGATTACCGAAGGCGGCTACAATTTCCATCCTGCCACGGGTGAATTCATGTTCGACAACCCCGATGTGCAGCACGACCTGGAGAATCCCGATAACCCGAAACTGGTCTTCGGCTACCTGACTGCCGCGCTCAAAAAACGCCGCGCCGCCGGGCTTCCGCCTTTCACCGTGCAGTCGTGCGACAACGTTCAGCATAACGGCGACATGACTAAAAAGATGCTGCTGGCTTTTGCCGGAAAACAGGATGCTGAACTGGCCGAATGGATCGAAGCGAATGTCTGCTTCCCGAATGCGATGGTCGACCGCATCACGCCCGTCACCAGCCCGGCGGATACCGAACTGTTGGCAGCCGATTTCGGTTTAAGCGATGCATGGCCCTGCACCTGCGAACCGTTCTGCCAGTGGGTGATCGAAGATCACTTTTCGAACGGCCGCCCTGCATGGGAAAAAGTCGGTGCGCAGTTTGTTCCGGACGTTACGCCCTATGAAAAGATGAAGATTCGTCTGCTCAACGCCGGCCATTCTGTGCTGGGGTTGCTGGGTTCCATCCACGGGCACGAAACGATCGACGGAACCGTGACCGACCCTTTGTTTGCCAGCTATCTGCGCGCCTTCATGGATATCGAAGCTACGCCGGTGCTGGACGAAGTGGAAGGCATTGATCTCGATGCGTACAAAGACAGCCTGATTGATCGCTTCGGCAATCCGAATATTAAAGACAGCCTTGCGCGTATCTGTCTGGAAAGTTCGGCCAAGCTTCCCAAGTTTCTGATCGCGACGATTAACGAAAACCTCTCAACGGGCGGAAGCATTGAATATGCAACGTTGGTAATTGCTGCATGGTGTTTCTACAGCGACAAGGGGCTCAGCCGCCACGGTGTCGAGCTGGATATTGTGGACGAGATGAAGGACGAGCTGCATCAGGCGGCCAGAGGCACCGAAGCTGATATTCTTTCATTCCTGCGGCTGGAACCGATCTTCGGCGATCTAGCCGGAAACGCACAATTCGCGGCGCGCTATACCGAGCAGGTGAAGGCGCTTTATGAAGATCCGAATATCGCTCGGCTGATGAAGAACATCCTCGCCGGCTCATAGTTTTATTTCGAAATTTTATTACCCGAAAAATAACGGAGATACAGTGGATATTGTACTCGCGATGCAACCCTCTGTGCCCCTGCAGGAGAGAAAACAACAGGAGAACGAACATGAAAAAACTAATACCAATCGTATTGATTACCACATCCAGTATCGCATGGGCCGAAGAGGCGACCACATCCACATCAAAGGCGTGGTATGAAGAAGCCCGGCTGTTCAGCCGTCACGATAGTATGGAAGAGTCGGGCATTTCGCCGTTCCTCTACTTCGACTCCATCTATGCGGCCAACGTGGACGGCGGAATTGAGACCGGAGATAATTTCACGGCACAAACCTATGCCGGCGTGGATCTGAACCTGGAGAAATTATTAGGATGGGATGGAACCACGGTTAAAATGTCGATGGTCAATCGGCAGGGCAACGGTATTGCCGGCAATGTCGGCGGCATCTACGATCCCATGTGTATCAACGGGGGCGAAGCTGGACAGGTGGCCTGGCTTTATCAGTTCTGGATTGAAAAAATATTCGGCGAAGACTGGGCGGTTAAATTCGGCCGGACTTCGATGGATGAGGACTTCGCAAACAATGATCTTTATCGGTATTCCCTAAGTACCGCGATCAACGGGCCCATCCGCTCCATGATGCTGGACAATGCCCAGATCTACTCTTTCCCGCTGGCGCTCTGGGGTGGCCGCGGGAAATATAATCTCGGCGATGAACATCAGTTCCAACTGGGGGCCTACCAGATTAATGACTCTATTTGGAGCGACTACGTGAAGGGAACCGATTGGAGCTGGCGCAGCGATGACGGCGTTACTGTTATGGCGCAATATGACTGGACACCGGAAATCCTGGATCGTCCGTCCCGTCTCTATCTGGGTATTGCCGACTCCATCTATGACTACACTGATTTTGACGGCGGCGAAACATCTAACCTGTTGCGTTTCTACGGCCACTTTGATTTCGAAGTCATCGATGGGTTGCGACTCTTCACCTTCGGGGCATATACCGCCCAGGATGAAACCGCTTCGGTTCCGCTGCAGGTGAGCGGCGGAGCAAACTGGAAAGGTCTGATTCCCGGTCGTGATAATGACCACACCATGGCTTTCATTACCTATGGTGGTCTCAGCGATGTATACGGTGATTCCATTGGCGAAGATCTGGACTATGAAATGGTCTATGAGCTCGGACACCGCATCCAGATTATCCCGAGTTTCTATATTCAGCCTTCCATTCAATATATCCAGAATCCCGGAGGAACCGGAGACATCGATGACGCCGTGGTGCTCGGTGCCTGGCTCGGCGCGGCATTCTAGGTTGAACGGCTGATTTCCAACGCCACATCTCCTCAACCGGGTTCCAGCCCCTGGAAATTTCCAGGGGCTGGAATTTTTTTGCGCGAAAAAAACAGCCTTAATCTCAGTTTAAGGTGTGGGGTGTTAATTTCCTTTTCAACGATTAGGAACTAACTCAACCCGGAGGTCGCCATGAAAGCATTGATTACCATTTTAACCACCTGCATCATCTCGGCAAATGCGATGGAACAGCTGCACGAGTTCACGGCGAGCGATGGCCGGACGCTCAAGGCCAAGGTGATTTCCTATGACGGGTTGACCGGGAAAACCGAAGTTGAACGGGAAGACGGGAAGACCGTTCGGGTTGGAATCGAGGCGTTCTCAAAAGATGACCAGGCCTATATCAAACGCTGGGAGCCTTGTTCGCTTTTCAGGTCGCCTACTCAGTTTTCAATCATTCCCCGACGTACGCTGGATCAGAAGAGCAGCTATGTGATGGGCATGGTCGATCAGGAAACCCGATATACCTACGACCTGTGTCTGGTCAATCGAACCGGGTTGCAGATGAACCATGTGTCGGTGGAATATCTCGCCTGTTATGAACCCCGAAAAGAGGATGCTCAAGAGGAAGTTCAGATGGTGAAAGGGCGGACTCCGGTTTGCGATATGGAACCCGGTGATGTGAAAGTTATTTCCATGAGCCATTTTGCGGTTTCGGATAAAATACAGATCAACAAACCGGAAGATGTTCCCGGCAGCATCGCCGGATGCGAGAGCAGCATAACAATCCGGGTGGCCATGGAGGCGCCGGATGGAAGTCAGGTGGAGCGGATCATTTCGCTGCCGCGTTCGGATCCTGGAACGAAGGAAACCTTTTCTGCTCTGATGAAAAAGCGTGAAGGAAACCACTCATGAATTTCTGTGCATGGCTCCTGAACAACGAATCCTTTAACTAACGATTTCCAACAACACCAGTCCCATCCCCGATTCCAGTCCTTGGAGCATTCCAAGGACTGGATTTTTTTTGCCTTAACTTTTCAGCTTAACCCTGCCTTAAGGTCGTGTCTGATATTTTCCATGCAGACGATAGGGAAACCAAGGACCCGCGACATGGACCGAATGGAACTATATGGAGCAGCACTGAAGAACCAAAGGACATCCATCGCTGTCCGGTGCGGTCGCGGGCTTTTGATGGCTATCGGGAAACATAAACATAATGGAGGCAACCCATGAAAACGATACTGGCTATACTGGCATCCTGCACACTTTCGGCTAACGCAGCCGGAGTATTCCACGAGTTCACCGCAACAGATGGTCGCAAGCTCAAAGCAAAGGTGATCTCTTACGACGGCTCCGTCGGAAAAGTTAAAATCAAACGTGATGACGGCGCAGTGGTCCGGGTTAAAATAGGCGCGTTTATTCGTGAAGATCAGGCCTATATCCAGCAATGGGAAGCGGTCTCGCTTTTCATGTCGGAAACCGAAGTTCCCGTGACCCTCAGCCGGATTGAAG
This sequence comes from Pontiellaceae bacterium B12227, assembly GCA_029432775.1. Lineage (GTDB taxonomy): Bacteria > Verrucomicrobiota > Kiritimatiellia > Kiritimatiellales > Pontiellaceae > Pontiella. The sequence continues at coordinate 20,685 of JAROAZ010000018.1, forward strand.
AACGGAAGTGGAAGAAAACGCGCGAGTCTATGCGGAATGGCGGCATGGGCGGTATGGGCGGCATGGGCGGCGGTAACTCCGGCCCCAGCGGGCCCAGAGGACCCGGCGGTGGGGGCGGCGAAGGGGGCGGCGGCCAGGACGATTCTAATGGCGGTGGTCCGGGAGGGCAGGGGGCTGATGTGGTGGCGACGGACAAATTTGCCCGTTATCACTATCAGATCAAACTCTCCAACCGCAGCGAAGTGGAGCTGGATAATCTGACCGTTAATTATCGGATCTTCTACGACCAGGACCGCGCGGTTCCGGACGAAGGCGTCGGCATAGCCGACACCAGCCGCAATTCCGGAGGGCGGGGAAACGATGTGAGTGCCGAATTCTATCATGCCGAATCCCAGCGTCTTGAAGCGTCCGGTAAAGTCGATGTGGATAAGCTGCCTCCCAAAAGCCGGAAGATGGTCCCGACTGTCGGCGTAACCATTCTGAACCGGAATGCCAAGAGCGATGCTGAAGGCGACATGATTGATCTCGAAGGAGAACTCAAAGGAATCTGGGTGAAGGTTTCCATGACGGCCCCGGACGGAACCGTGCGGACGCGTGATATCGCGTTGCCGAAAAGGATTGCACGTGCCTACGAGTGGAACACACGTAAACCGGCAAAGAAATAGAGAACGATAAACAAAGTTCCATGAACTGAATTAAAATAACCCACGGAGAAATAAAAATGAAAACACAACTCATCATGGCCCTCCTGCTTGCAGCAGGAACCACCATGGCCCAGCGCCAGGAAAATAATAATAACCGCCAGCCACCAACTGCCGCTGAACTGATTTCGCGTCTGGATAAAGATAAAGACGGGAAAGTTTCAGAGAGCGAATTCGATGGGCCGGCAGAACACTTTTCGCAGTTCGATACGAACGGAGACGGCTATCTGAGCGAGAGTGAAATTCCCAGCGGGCCGCCGCCTGTTGAGCAGAATGGCAGTCAGCCGCAGCAGCGTGGCCGGAATCAGCAGCCAGACCGGAGCCAGCAGCAGGGCCGGCCGGGCGAACGTGATCAGAACGGAGGATTTGTGACCCGTCTTGATAAGGACGGCGATGGCCGGATTTCCCAAAGTGAATTCGATGGTCCGGATGACGCGTTCACTGAACTGGATAAAAACAACGATAACTATCTCAGTGAAGATGAAGCCCCCAGCGGTCCCCCGCCGCGCGGGCGTCGCTGATGGTAACACCCGGCTGCCCGGAGTTTCCCGCCTCCCATCCCCGGTACTCCGGGCGGCCGTTTTTAATTTCTCATCCCCCAACCGGGTTCCAGTCCCTGGAAGTTTCCAGGGCTGGAACTTTTTTTGTGCAAGAGCCCCGCCTTAATGGTTCCTTAAGGTTTGTCCTGTTAGCTTCTTTTCCAACCATTGGAAACCGAAGAATGGAGGCAGTAAATGGCGATTGAACGAATCGATGGATGCATTGGGTGCGGGACGTGTGTTCCCACTTGTCCGACCGATGTGATCCGGATGAATGAAAAAACAAAGAAGGCTGAAATCCGTTACCCTCAGGATTGTCAGGTCTGTTACCTCTGCCAGCAATACTGCCCGGTAGATGCCATCACCATCACGGACGGACGCACGATTCCATCCATAAGCGCGTGGGGATAATCAAATGAACAAATGGATATTCATGGTGTTGTTTTTACTGTTTTTTGCCGGGGTGCCGGTCTATCTGGCCGAGATCCAGGATGTGCCGACCCGCTTCGCCTTTCAGCATGCGGTGTTGCTGACGAGTCTGGCGGCCTTCGGCCTGATGCTCGGTCTTTTCTGGCTGTCGCGCCTGATGCCGAAGGATGCGGTGAAGATGAAGTATGCTGCCACAATGCGCTGGCATAAATATATCGGTTATGTGGCCGGACTCTTCATGCTGGTACATCCGGTCCTGATGATTGCGCGCCGCTTTACGGCGGTGGAATCCAACCCGGTTGGCAATCTGATCCTGATGATCAAGTCGCCGCTGATGCTGACGGGCGTCATTGCCTGGTGTTTGCTGGTGGCCCTGATTCTCGTTGCATTTTTCAGGAAACCGATGCCGGCAAAAATATTCCGCTATGTGCACGGCGTGATGGCGATCGGATTTACGGGTCTGTCGACCTGGCATGTTGTGTCGGTCGGGCGTCATAGTAATCCGGCCATGTCGGGATTCTGGATCGTGCTGGCAGTCGGCGCCGTCGGGGCCTTGCTTTGGTCCTACAAACCCGCGCGCCGGAAAACCGATAATCCTATTTATCAAGGAGCAGCAAATGAATCCGCTTAACACCAAATTTAAACGCCGGAGTTTTATGGGGGCCGTTGGTGGTTCCTGCGCCGTCATCAGTGCCTCAGCCATTGCGCAACAGGAAAGGCCCTCGGGCGGCGGGCATCCGCCGATGCCGCGGGGCGCAGGGCAAAGTAGAAAACAGAAGAATGCAGTTGAAGGAAAAATTCAACAGGTCAGCACGGATGTGCTCGTGGTGGGCGGCGGGATGGCCGGGGTGTTTGCGGCCGTTAAGGCGCACGATGCCGGCGCCAGGGTGCTGCTGGTCGATAAGGGCGCGGTGGGCCGTTCAGGTCAAACCCCGTTTGCCCGCGGCATCTTCCGTTTCAATGAAGAAGATGGTATGACCAAGGCTGAATATCTCAGGAAAACCGCCATAGCGGCGGAGCAGATGAATAATCCTGTCTACACGGAGCTGGTACTCGATCAATCGCCTGTGGTGGTGGCCGAGCTGGAGTCGTGGGGTTTCTTTAAGGAGGCCACCTATGCCAAAGCGATGAATTATCCGCTCAAGGAGCGTAACATTCCGACGATCGAGCGGGTCATGCTCACGCATCTGCTTGAAGAGGACGGGCGGGTGGTTGGTGCGATGGGATTGAGCATCGATAAAAACGAGTCCATTGCCATCCACGCCAAGAGCGTGATTCTTTGTACGGGTGCAAGCGGCTTTAAACCGACCGGCTGGCAGATCGGTTCGCTCACATCCGACGGCGACGCGATGGCCTACCGCATCGGCGCCGAAATTACCGGCAAGGAATGGGTGGATGGACATGGCATGACCAATTTCGGTCTGGATGGCTTGGCTAAAACCACATCTTCCGGAACCGAGGAAATCCGCGGCATGCTCGGTGTTGAACAAAATATAGAGGTGGAAAAAAGCGGCCCGTCTTCCGGTGGAATGATGGGCCCTCCGCGCGGCGGAGGTGGTGGTCCGGGCGGCGATCGGCGCGGTCCACCCCCGGGGGGCGATAAAATGGCCGGCGGTCATGGAGGTCCTCCCGGCGGAGGTAAAGGTGGCCCGGGCGGCAGCAAAGGCGGTCCCGGTGGTGGACACGGAGGTCCTCCGATGGGGACTTCGGGCGGCGGGGTTTCTGCCGGGATGTCGCAGCATAAAGCCGAGGGGCTGTTCCCGCAGGACGACAAATGCTCTTCAAACATTCCGGGGCTCTATGCCGCGGGCGATGCGCTCGGTTCCATGCAGAGCGGCGGAATCTATACGCAGGTCGGAGGATCGCTGGCCGGATCGGCGGCGCAGGGTGCGCTGGCCGGAAAGACGGCCGCCGAATATGCGGCCGGCGTTGATCTTGTAAAGACGGATGCGGCCGGATTGAAAACCATTAACACCGATATCTACGCCCCGTACCTGCGCGACAGCGGTTTCTCGGCGCAATGGGTCACGCAGACGCTGCAGGGTATCATGATCCCCAATTTTATTCTCTATGTGAAAAGCGAAGACCGGATGCGGGCGGCGCTGACCTATATCGAGTATCTGCGCGACCATCAGGTGCCGTTGCTGAAGGCCGACGATCTGCACGAGCTACGGCAATGCCACGAGACGGCCAATATGATTCTCAATGCAGAGATGAAGCTGCGTGCCTCGATCGAAAGGAAAGAGAGCCGGGGCAGTCATTACCGCGAGGATTATCCCGAGCGGAATGACAAGGACTGGCTCTGCTGGATCAAAATCCGACAGGCCGCGGACGGCGGCATGGAGCTGGTTAAGCAATCGGTTAAGGGCAGTTAGCTTCCCATCCAGTTCCGGGGCAGCGGCAGGTGTGCGCTTTAGAGCTGCCCGGAGTTGGAGCAGTAGGCTTTCCTCAGCTGCCTTGCTCTTTCGCCTGTTTCCGGATGGCTTTCATCACGGCGGGAGTCATGTCGGGATTAACGCCCGTTTTGATCCGCTGCGTGTGGTAGTAGTGCCGTTCGAGTTCCCAGAAGAGCGTTTCATCATAGGGCGGTTCAACTTTGTCGATTTCCCACTTTTCCAACAACTGATTCAGCTCCTGGGTTTTTTCGGGCATGCGTTTGGCCAGGTCGGTGGTTTCGGCCAGATCGTTTTCAAGATTGTAGAGGGCGAGTCCGTAATTATCGACCCGGATCAGTTTCCATTGGCCGTCGCGGACGGCGGCGCAGTCGAGCTTGCGCCAGTAGAGCTTTTCGTGCGGAATGTCTTTGGTTTCTCCGAGGATGTAGGGAAGCAGATCATGCCCGTCCAGCGGACGGGGCTGTTCCAGCGAACCGCCGGCGGCGGCCAGACAGGTGGGATAGATGTCCAGTGCGGAAACCATGGGCGCATAGGATTGTCCTGCCTGCACCTTGTCTTTCCAGTAGAGCACGAACGGAACCCGGTGGCCGCCCTCGAACTTGTAGCCTTTCATCCCGCCGAGCGGGGCGTTGGACGATTGTTTAACCGTGCCGCCGTTGTCGGAGAGAAACCAGATCATCGTATTGTCGAGCTTTCCCGATTTTTCCAATGATTGGAAAATGCGGCCGATATTCCGGTCCATACCGTAGATGAGCCCGGCATAGTTATCGTCGGTACCCAACGCTTCCATATCTTCGGGTTTTGATTGGAGCGGTCCATGCGGGGCGGTGTAGGAGAGGAAGACAAAAAACGGTTTCTCTGAATCGGCTTCGATATATTTAAGGGTCTGGTCGGTCAGGCAGTCGGTCAGATGGCCTTTGAATTCCACCTGGGTTCCGTTGTGTTCAATATTGCGTGGATCGCCCGGTTTGTCGTGTGCATGTTTTTTGTTGAACCAATAGGTGCGGGAGCCTTCGCGCAGGCCCCAGAATTCATCGAATCCGCGAGCCGTCGGGTAGTGATGCGTTTCATCCCCGAGGTGCCATTTCCCGAAGAGAGCCGTGCGGTAGCCCTCGGACTGCAATGCCTGCCCCAGCGTCCGCTCCTCTGTATCCATGCCGAACGGGCGCGGCGGGCAGTTGCCCTCGTGCCCGAAGCGCTGCTGATAGCGCCCGGTCATCATCCCGGCGCGTGAAGGACTGCAGACCGATGCGGTAACATGCCCGTCGGTAAAGCGGCATCCATTTTTCGCCAGCCAGTCGATGTTCGGCGTTTTAATATGTTCCGAACCCTGGAAACCCACGTCATGGTATCCCAGGTCATCGGCAAGAATCAGCAGGATGTTGGGTTGTCCGGCCTGGGCGGTTGCAAAGGCAGCGAGGCTGAGGGCGATGAGCAGTTTCTTCATTTTTTGTTTTCCTTTTGATAGACGCGAACATAGTCGATTTCAAACCGGGCAGGGAATTCGGTGCCGGATGGATTGCCGCCGTTGTCTCCGCCAATGGCCATATTCAAGAGGATATATTGGGGATGATTGAACGGATTTGCAATACGATCCCCGTCATGATTGAAGGTGTCCTTTAATAACGTTTCATTCAACAGCCGGTCATCGACATAGAGTCGGATGGCCTCTTCGTCCCAGTCCATCCGCCAAACGTGGAAGTCTTCCGCCCAATCATCGGGAAAATCGGTGAGAGGCGTTTTTACCGAGTTCCACTTCGGGGTGTAGGGTTTGCGGGTGCCGGATGCGACGTTGGCGAGCAGATGGCCTTTGTAGTACTCCATAATATCGATCTCGCCATTCGATGGCCATGGGCCATCGGTGCCAAGTGTCCAGAATGCGGGCCAGAGTCCGGGACGGACATCGATTTTTGCGCGCATCTCAAAACGGCCGTACTGCCAGCTGTGCAATCCTTTGGTTTTCAAGCATGCGGAGGTGTATTCGGCTCCCTTGCGTTTGATTTTCCAATGGTTGGAACCCGGCTTGTGATTCGGGTTGGGCTTCCATTCCCGCCGTCCTTCAATCACCAGCATTCCATTAGAGCAAGACGCGTTGTCGGGTTGATACCATTGCAACTCGTTGTTGCGGACAAAACCGTGTTCATAGGTCCAGTTGTCCGGATTCGGTTTGCCGTTTTCGTTGAACTCGTCCGACCAGACGAGTTTGTAGTCCGATTCAGTTGGTCGACTGATTTCGATGGCACCGAGGTCCGGTTTTCCAATGATTGGATTTCCGAAGAAGTCTTCCTTCACTTCCAATCCGATCTGCAGTCCGAGCTCGTCATTGCTCAGCAAGGGAATTGGGATGCCGCGGTCTTTCACCAACGTTTTGTTACGGGGGATGTAGTCTTCGGGAACATCGCTGCCCGGGTTCATGAAATCAGGGTTTCCGATGATGGGTTTTGTATCGGTAAAAGGAAGGGAGGGGGGAAGGATGGAGTCGCGAGTGTAGAGGTTATTTTGAAACAGCACTCCGGGAATGGACTGTGCCGGTTTGTCTGTTCGTCCGTCCTGATCCCCCAGCACATCGACGGTTTTTCCCATGATGTGGAAAATATTATTAGCCACCAGCAGGCCGTCGGTTGTCGGGGCGATGGAAAAGCAGGAGCGGGTGCCGGATTTGACGTAGATGGTGTTGTTGTAAATGTAGGAATTATACGGCCCGTGTTTTTTGTTTTTGCTGCCGGTATATCCACTCGTCCAGAGAATCTTTCCTTCCTGAAACGCCTTATTCTTTCCCTTCTCGCGCGAGCCGTCGTTAATGCTGATGTTGTAGCGGTAGGCGCAGTTATGATTGTTGCCGAGTATTTCCACGAAGCCGCCTTCGTTATCAAGGCTCAGGTTATATTGTATGACCACGTTGCGGCAGTTGAAGTCGATGTGGACACCGCACGAATCGCCTTTTCCCCGGGCGTGCATGAATTTGTTTTTTTCGATCAGCACGTTGTTGCAGGTCCATGGCCATATGCCGCTGCCGCGCGCATGCATTCGTGGATCGAGGTTGGAGCCGGATCCATCCACCGTGTTGCCGCGCACCACCAGATCGTTCACATTGCCGGGCTGGATGGCCGGGCCGCCGATATCTTTCATTCTATTGTTCAGGATCTGAACGTTCCGAATGTGTTTCAGGTTGATGGCTTTGAAGCCGGTTTGGGCGATTCGGCAGTTGCGAACGATAAAGTCGGTGCAGGGCTTGTTGCGGCTGCCCTCTATGGAAATGCCGGAACCCATGAAAGTGGTGCTGTGGTGTCCTTCGTGTTCGGTTCCAACCTCTGGAAATATTTTATAGATGGTCAGCCGTTCAATGGTGATGTGTGAGGTTGCCCCATAGGTGCCCCGGATGAGCACGCCGAAGCGCAGATTCGGTTTTGAACCGTCAACGGTTAGGCCGCCGTCGGCGGTGATTTGCAGATCGCGCACGAGCACATGGTGTGAATTCCGCAAATAGACTCCGGCCGTATGCCCCCGGGCATCGATGACCGGATCGTTGCCTTTTCCAAATGCGCCGATTTCGATGGGGTTTTCGGGGGAGCCCTGAAGCTGAAGGCTGAGCCCGCCTTTAAAAAAAGAGCCGCGTTTGAGCTGCAGGCGGTCGCCCGGTTTAAATGTGATGCTGCCGGCTTTGGCCAGCGTTTTCCAGGGGGTCGCTGCTGTTAGACCATCGTTCGCATCGTCTCCGTTTTTGCTGTCGAGATGAAACGTGCGCGCGGTCGCGGCTGATGCCAGGCAACAAGCAGCCAGCAGGGTGAGGAGGTAATATTTAGCGTTCATGATTCGTTTATAGATTCCCGGGTGCATTGGCTGTTTAAAAATTAAAATCGTATTCTCAACCCCGGGTGAGCCACATCGGGAGTAAGACCGGTTGCATACTGTTACCTTATCTTAGTTCCCAATTCATGAAAACTGACGTTTTTAAACGAAATGATTTATCAGAAGCAGGCTTCAGTCGTCGCACGGAAGCCGGGTTTTCGGAATATTTTGCCGGATTTTCGGTCAGATAAATGAAGGCGATCGCATTAGTTTGTTGATGCAGGCCGGCCATATACCCGGTTGGTTCAGGCGATTTCAGGATCGGAATGTTAAGAAGCACGCAAACATGTTATGGGTTTGCCGGTGATAGGAAAAGGGTTTGTTATGAAGAGTTCTGTTTACAAGGTCATTCTGAGGTGCAGTGCCTTATTGGTGTCATTTTATTATTCCGGCACCGCCGTTGCTGAAAATTTTGTTTTAGAAACGGAAAACATGAGCATGGCTTTTTCCTCCGAGAAGGATGCTCTTAATCTCCGTTATTTCGGAGCAAAGGTCGCTGATTCAGAAGATTTGTTTGCGGGCGGGAGTTCAGTACCGGAATTCTATTCTTACTGGGATACGACCTTGGGGCGCAATGGAAATGAGTTTGGTTACTCTATTGTTCAGGCCGATGGAACAATCTCTTCCAAACTGGTCTTTATCAGGGGGGAGAAACAGAAACTTAATGAAGACCAGGTGCAGCTGAGTTTCCACTATAAGGATCCGGCCTATGATTTGACCCTGACTCGCCATTACCTCGCCTCGTATGAAAGTGATATTATTGAAACGTGGAGTGAATTAATCTATTCAGGGGAGGGGGCAGTGCGTGTGGAACGGCTCTCATCTTTTGTGCTGAACACTTCGGCGCAGCAGCCGTATCTGACCGGGTTCAATGGAACCTGGGCGCGGGAATCTCTGATGAATGAATCTCCGCTAATGGAAGGGACCTCTGAGCTTTCCGGAACAACGGGAGCGCGGGTTGCTCAAACCGCCAATCCATCCTTTATTCTTTCGCTCGATGGTCCTGCCCGGGAAGATACCGGGCGTGTGGTGATGGGCTCGCTCGCCTGGTCCGGCAACTTTGCTTTTCGTTTTCGTCGGTCCTACGATAATAAAATCAGGGCCTCTTTGGGATATCATCCGATGCATTCAGCATATCAATTGGCAAAAGGGGAAACGCTTGTAACACCCCGGCTGATCCTTACTTATAGTGGCCAGGGAAAAGGGGCGGCGACGCGCGCATTTCACCGCTGGGCCCGGCAATATGGAATTCGTGGCGGAAATACACCGAGAATGATTCTGTTGAACTCATGGGAAGGGGCCTACTTTAAGTTTAATCAGAATAAAATATACGGCATGATGGAGCGCGCGAGCTCGATGGGTGTTGAGTTGTTTGTGCTCGATGACGGTTGGTTCGGAGAAGGAAAATTTGCCCGCAATTCCGACAAGGCCGGACTGGGTGACTGGCAGGTTAACCGCGAAAAACTCCCCGACGGGATTGATGGACTTATCCGCAAAGCAGAAGAGTTCGGCATTCAATTCGGAATCTGGGTGGAGCCTGAGATGGTGAACCCGAAAAGCCAACTCTATACCGATCATCCGGAATGGACCCTTCAGTTGCCGAATCGCGAAGAGCGGATGAGCCGCAATCAGCTTGTGCTGGATCTATGCAATCCGGCGGTACAGGACTATATCTTTACGATGATGGATCAACTGCTCAGCAGTCATCCGGATATCTGCTATATCAAATGGGATTGTAATAGTCATGTTATCAATCCGGGGTCCACGTGGCTTCCCGACGATAAACAGAGCCATCTATGGATCGACTATGTGAAGGGTTACTATTCCGTTCTGGACCGCCTTATTAAGGAACACCCGAAGGTTGTATTCCAGGCCTGTTCGAGCGGGGGCGGAAGGGTTGATTATGGCGCCATGCAGCGACATCATGAATTCTGGACGAGTGATAATACCGATGCGCTTGACCGAATTTATATGCAATGGAGTATCGGTCATTTCTATCCTGCCATTGCAATGGCCAGTCATGTTACGGCCACACCCAATCATCAGACCGGGCGCAGTACGCCGCTAAAATTCCGATTTGATGTTGCAATGGCCGGGCGGCTCGGCTTTGAGCTCGATCCCAAAAATCTAAATCCGAAGGAGGTTGAATTTTGCAAAGATCAGCTTGCAGTTTATAAAGAAATTCGACCCGTTGTGCAGCTCGGCGATCTCTATCGTCTCCGCGATCCCGATCAGAATGCTGATCCGGCCCTGATGTACCTGCTTGAAAGCGAGGGTAAACAGACGGCCATTTTGTTCGCCTATCTGTTGAACCGGAAAAAAAGTGATGGACACGAACCAGTCTGCCTTAAGGGGCTCAAGCCGAATGCCCGGTATGTGATTACCGAGTTAGGTTCTGATAAACGCATTCCCTATCACGGAAAGGCATTTTCCGGCCAATACCTCATTCGGCATGGAATTCCGATGAACTGGCCCAGGAAGGGGAGGGATTATCTCAGCCGCGTTATTCAAATAAAGGAAATGAACTGAACTTTCTGAAACCGGGCGGAGCCGGGGCGCCGGAAGTCTTGAGGCGGAATGCGATTACTTTTCATGCTCTTTATGGTACATTCTCATATGCAGGTAGATGTGAATTTCAGGACCGCATATATAAAGTTAAAGGATAGAATGACGATGATGAAACGGATTTATATGATGGTTGGATGGTGTCTCTCATCAATGTGCCTGGCCGGCACATCAGATGGCATTGTCCCGGGAACGGTTTGGCCGGACGACAATGGCGTCCATATTAATGCGCATGGGGGTGGAATTCTATTCCACGAGGGAACGTATTATTGGTTCGGCGAGCACAAAATCGAAGGCGCTGCGGGCAACCGTGCGCAAGTCGGGGTGCATGTATATGCCTCGAAGGATTTGTGCAAGTGGACGGATCGAGGGGTTGCTTTGTCTGTGGATGACGACCCCGACTCTGAAATAACAAAGGGCTGCATACTCGAACGCCCGAAAGTGGTTTATAACGCCAAAACGGGCAAATTCGTGATGTGGTTCCATCTGGAACATCTCGGCGCCAAGCCTCAGCCCTATTCAACCGCCCGTTCAGCAGTTGCCGTGGCCGATCATGTTGCCGGCCCTTACCGTTTCCTGCACAGCTTGCGGGCAATGCCCACGATTTGGCCGGAAAATTTTCCGGCGGAGCTGCGCAACCGGTTCGATGCACCGGACAGCTATTACACCAGTTCGGCCAGCTGGCAGGAAAAGGCCGAGACGCACCAGCGGGGGCTGGCCGTGAACACCTGCTTCCATGCAGGGCAGATGAGCCGCGACCAGACGGTTTTTGTGGACGATGACGGCACAGCCTACCACATTGCCGCTTCTGAGCATAATGCCACGCTTCATATCCGCGAACTGGATACCACCTATACGACCTATTCCGGGCGATATATCCGAGTTTTCCCGGGCAGATTCCATGAGGCACCGGCTGTTTTCAAACGAAAAGGGAAATACTACATGGTCACCTCCGGTTGTACTGGATGGGCACCCAATGCCGCACGATCCATGGTGGCGGACAGCATGATGGGCGAATGGCGCGAGCTGGGCAATCCCTGTAAGGGAATCAATCCCCGGAATGGATTGGGGGCCGAAAAGACGTTCGGTGGCCAAAGCACGTTTGTGCTTCCGGTACAAGGACGGCAGGATGCCTATATTGCCATGTTTGATCTTTGGCAGCCGAAGAACGCGATCGACGGGCGCTATGTCTGGCTCCCGGTTGAGTTTGAAGGCGATTCCTTTTTCATTCATTGGAAGGATGAATGGAATCTCGGTGTGTTTGACTAGCAGGTGATGTCGAAGATGTGAGGCGCGAAAAAAAACTAAAGAAAATGTGTCAGATGCCGGGGTTCAACGCTAAGTAGGTGTGTAGGGAAGGGATCAGCAATGCCTGAAGCAGAACAGTTTATCATGCAGTTTACACGCCACGAGCGTCAGATTCGCTATTATATCGCGAGTCTGGTGACGAATAAGAGCGATGTGGACGACATTATGCAGGAGGCCTCTTCCTTATTGTGGAAAAAGTATGACCAGTTTGATCCCGAACGCCCTTTTTTACCCTGGGCGATGAAGTTTGCCTATAACGCGGTGCGAACCTATCGCCAGAAACTGGGCACGCGCCGCAAGTATTTCAGCAATGAGCTGATCGAGGAACTGGCGGCCGTCCACGAAAAGGAAATGGATCGGCTGGACCAGGAGCGGCGATTGCTTCCAACCGCATTGCAGAAGCTGAGTGAAAAGGAGCGCCTGCTCATCCAGCACCGCTACAGCTCCGGCGGCACAATTCAGGATCTGGCAGAAACGCTGGGCGAAAAACCTGATGCTCTCTACAAACGGCTCCAGCGTATCCGCGAAAAGTTAATGACCCTTATCCAACTTGAATTGGAAACGATTTCATGAAGAAGCAAAAAGAACTGTTTGCCCTGATGTCGGCCCAGCACGACGGCCTGCTCGATGAAGCCGGCAGTGAACGTCTGGCTGCATTACTGGGAGGGGATGCGGAGGCGCAGCGCCACTATCTTGAAATCGGGACGCTCTTCCAGGAACTGGAGGAAACCTATCTTGGAGGCTCGGCGGAAACGGTTGTGGCAGAGTTTCCGGCGAAACGCGCCAGGATTATTCCGATCGTGAGCTGGGTGGCAGCTGTTGCTGCAGCGGTGGTTGCCGCTTTTCTTATGTTCCCCATCGGAAATTCCCATCGTTCCGGCCTGCTGGTGGATACAGAATCCACGGTGCTCATGGATGACGACCGATTCATCATTCATGTGGTCGAATCCTCGGGGCTGGAATGGGGCAACCGGAACAGTGTGGTCATTCATGATGGCGAGCTCCAGCATGGTTTGCTCGATCTTCAGGCCGGTTCGATGGATGTGGTATTGGATAATGGTGTTCGCTTTGGTTTTGTGGCTCCCGTCATAATGGATCTTTCCTCGCTCAATCGTCTGTCGCTTGAATCGGGCAGTCTGGTGGTGGATGTCCCGGGGCTTGCGGAAGGGATCTCCATCAATACGCCCGATGCCGTGGTGATGGTTAACACCGCACTCATGCATATCGAGTGCGGGACAAAGGGAGCAACGCTGCTGAATATGCAGCGGGGAGCGGCGAATCTCTTCACAGAGAATGAAACCGGCCATGAGGTGCGAAAAAACATTGTAGGCAAAGAGTCGGTTGAGATTGCCCGGGGAACCGCTGACCCTGTGACCACAACACGCCGGGTGATCGAGCCCCGTATTGACCTGTCCCTGCCTCCGGAACTGGAAAATCTGCAATATGTTCACTATAGCTTTAATGACATTCGCGGAGAACAAATCGTAAACAAGGGCACGATACCTAATGCCGATGGCTGGGTGGAAGGCCTGGCCGATAATCCGGAATTCCCGGCACCGCTCCGGGGTCCAGGTCGCTTCGGTTCTGCACTCGAGTTCACCGGCCATGGAGAGGGTATGCTGGCCGATCTGAAAGATTTTGGTTTAGACGAGCCGGGCAGCGTGGCCTTCTGGATTAAAATGGATCCGGGTACCGTGCCCGATCCCTATGAAACGATTTTCACCTGGCACATGTATACCCATCCCGAAAAAGCATGGCATGCTGACGACGAAAAGGAATTAGCCTGCAGTGTTCACATAAACGACAAGCCCGAAAACGGCGTTGTGGGGGCGGTATGGATCGGCTTCCGGAACAGGTGGATTTGCGGCTCAAAGGATTTGCGCGATGGACGCTGGCACCATGTGACCGCCGTGTTTCATCGCGGTTATCAGGGGACGATGGTACGACATTATATCGATGGTGAACTGGCACGCTCAAGCGCACGTGGAAAAACCTGGTATCCGACAGAACGATTTGCACATATTGGTGGCGGATCTATTGCTGTCGGCCGCGTCTATTGGCCGGAACGCCCAAAACTGTTGGCTTCCGACCAGTCGGTCGGTCTGCGTGGCATGGTGGATGAACTTTATGTCTTCAACCAGGCACTGCTACCATCGCATATCTCCAGCCTGCACAGTCAAAACTCACCCAACCCAATGCAGGATGTATCCTTCGTCCCTTGGACAGCGCGCGCTCTTGCCATGTTTCCGATGCGCTTCGGAAAGTAATTTTTATCCGGTTTTTTTGTCAGAACTCACCAGTGCAACGCAAATTAATGCAGAACTTGACGAACTGCCCGATTGAGCAGTGCATGAATGGTTTCTGTAAACAGCTACAAAACGGAGGTAGAGATGAAAAAAACAGCAAGTATAGCAGTTGCAGTGGGATTGTGTGTTGGAACGACAGTGGCCGCCACAATGGAGCTTGGCTACACGACAGGAGTCGGCAGCCAGCTGCTGGTTGATAATGGAGGTGAAGGTGCGGTTCTCTTTGAGGATTCCGCCGGAACAGGTGGCAATGACGTTAATATCGCCAGCGGTTCTGCTGCCTGGCTCACGGCGATGATTGACGGTGCTGGCCAATGGCAACTGGGCGACACGGTTGAGATCACAGGGGTCGCCCTCCAGATTCAAGGTTACACGGATTCAGGAACCATGACCTTTGATGTCCGCCAAGCCTCTGGTGGTACGGGGGCATCCGGCGCGGCCGGGCTCGCATCCATCGGTTCTGCCACGGCAACCTATTCAAAAACCAATAATGCAACAATGTATGCAAATTTTGATACGCCGATCAGTTTTGTGGTCGATACCAATACATTCAAAATCGGGATCAATATTTCCAACACGGCGCGGTTACGTGTTAAAAGCCAATCAACTTTTCCTGTACAACTTTATAACTACAGCAATGGCAATCTCGGTGCGAAAATGAAAATTTCCGTAGCCGGCACTGTGACGCCTGGATCATCACCAAACGAACCCCCGGTCTTTAGTGAGAATCCATTCAGTAAACCGCTTGCGATTGAGGACACGCCCTACAATGAATCGCTACTGGATAATGCATCCGATCCAAACAATGATCCTCTGACATTTGAACTGTTGTCCTTTGCGGGTCCCGGGCCTGCGTGGTTGGGGATGGATGGCTTATCCTCGATAACCGGTACCCCGGCAACAGCCAACATCGGAACGAATGAGTGGACCGTACAGGTAAGCGATGGGCAGGGCGGAATCACGAATGCCACGATGACCATTGAGGTGGTGTCTAAATTAGGCACGATGATCCCCGGCTACACGGTAGGTTCCGGTTTGTTGACTCAGGATGGACAAACGCTCTTTGTCGATACGGCTAATACGGGCGGGACGGATGCAACCGATACCGATGGGTATGCGGATGTATTCACGGTGTTGATTCCCGGATCCGGCTTGTGGGAGGTGGGTGATACCGTCGAGATCAGCGGATTTGCGGTTGCGGTTCACGCGATATCGGTTAATGGAACCATGACGTTTGATGTTCTCCAGGGTGCCGGCGGGATTGGAGCCTCCGGTGCCGGCGGACTAGCATCACTCGGAACCGCCACGGGAACCTATAATAACAATGGCAGCACCTCCACCATGTATGTGAATTTTGAAACACCGGTCAGCTTTGTGGCCGATGTAAACTCGACGAATATCGGGATCAATATTTCGAACTCAGGGCAGTTGCGCCTGAAGGTGGATCCGAATTTCGAAGTGACGCGCTATAACCGGATTAACGGCAATGTTAACTCCGCTATGAAGGTTTCGGTAGCCGGTACCGTGACTCCTCCCGCAGAGGCTATGTATGACCAATGGACAACGCAATATGGCGTGACCAATGGTCCTTCCGAAGATCACGATAACGATGGACTGTCCAACCTTTATGAGTATGGACTGAACGGAAACCCGACCAATGGCTTTGTGGATGCCGATCTCCCGATGTTCGGGCAAGGGGTCGGCGGACTCGAATATGTCCACACTCAGCGTAATGATGATACCAATCTGGTGTACTTCTTAAACTTGACCGGTAGTCTGGTTAATCCAACCTGGACCAACCTCGGCTACACGGTTACCGGAACCAATGTTATGGAGGAGGGAGTTTTCGACTTCGTCACCAACTTGATCGATACGGCGGACAGTGCCAGGTTCATCCAGCTTGAAATCGAACAGACACCGTAACTCGCAAGTTTTGATAGTTAACTAAACAAGCCCCTGCCGACGGGCAGGGGCGAAAGAATGACAGGAGAAAAAATGAAAAAATTCAGTATGTTAGTTGCTGTTGGCCTGTTTGCAGGATCCGCTTCGGCCGCGTTGATGACCGGAGGCTATTCGGTAGGCTCTGGAAGTCAGTTGTTGGTAGGCAATGGTGGATCGGGAACAAACCTTTTTGTCGATAGCGCCGCTACGGGTGGGAATGTAGACCTTGTGGATGACGATGGATACGCAGCTTGGTTCACCGTGTTGATTCCAGGTGCGAGCCAGTGGAATATTGGCGATACGGTCGAAATCACGGGGGTCGCTCTTGCGGTACGGGGTGTCACGGTTAATGGAACCTTCACATTCGACATACTCGAAGCGGCCGGTGGAAGCGGGACTTCGGGGGCGGGTGGGCTTGCATCGCTTGGAACAGCAACCGCCACCTATAACAATAGCGGTAGCACCGATGCGATGTATGTGAATTTTGATGCACCAGTGAGTTTCGTGGTTGACGCTAATTCGGCAAACATCGGTATCAATATATCAAATTCCGGGAAAATTGGGCTCAAGGCACAAGCGGGCTTCCCTGTGACCCGGTACAATTCGGTGAACGGTAACCTCCAGACTTCGCAGATGAAGTTCTCTGTTGCCGGCAACGTGGTGCCCGAGCCAGCCTCCATCGGTTTGATCGCGAGCGTAGGCGGAGCAATTCTGTTTATTCGCCGCAGGCTCCAGATGTAATGAATGTCGATATTCGTTGAATGACGAGGGGGGCATTTGTGTCCCTCTTTTTTTAACTACAAGGCTTTCGGGGTCGGATCAGCAATGAACTTTAAAACAATTATATTTTCCGTGTTTACACTCGTTGCCGCTTCGGCTTCGGCGGCAGTGATGACGAGCGGATATACCGTCGGCTCCGGTCTGCTGAGCCCCAATGGCGAAACGCTCTTTGTTGATGCCGCCGCCGCTGGAGGGAGCGACGCTAACGACAACGACGGCTATAACGATAATTTTACGGTGCTGATCGACGGGGCCGGCCATTGGTTGGTCGGCGACACAGTCGAGATCACGGGCTTCGCCGTCACCGTGCATAATGCTTCTGCCAATGGAACCATGACGTTTGATATCCTCCAGGGTGTCGGCGGAGCAGGGGATACCGGAGCGGGCGGTCTGGTTTCGCTTGGCTCGGCAACCGCATCCTATGGCTACAGCGGGTCAACCGAAACGGTCTATGTGAATTTCGACACGCCGGTGAGCTTTGTGGCCGATACCAATTCGACGAAGATCGGGATCAATATATCCAACTCTGCCCAGCTGCGGTTGAAGTATAAGTCAACCTTTCCCGTAACGCGCTACAACAAGACAACCGGCAACGCGAACCAGGCGATGAATGTTTCGGTGGCGGGCAAGGTATATCCCCTCAATCCGATCAATACTGTGCCCGAGTTTAAGTCGGATCCGTTCGTTCGGCCCGCCGCCTTAATGGACGCAGCGTATGCCGGCTCCCTGGCGGATGCGGCCACAGATGCCGATGGCGATCTTCTGTCCTTTTTTAAAGTTCCTTCAGGATTTTCGGGGCCCGGAGCGGATTGGTTGAGCATCTCAACGAACGGCGTTCTATCCGGTTTGCCCGGCACCAATGAGGTCGGCATCAACAGCTGGGTTGTTGAGGTGACGGATAATCATGGCGGCACCAATGAAGCAATTATGAAGGTCTACGTCAGAAGCGAGCCGGTGAGTGGAAAACCGAACATCCTTTATATTCTGGCTGACGACCTCGGCTATGCGGACATCGGAGCGAACGGATGGGCGGAACTGGAATTCACCACGCCGCACATCGATTCAATTTTCAATGCCGGAGTACGGTGCAAGGCAGGGCTCGTAAGCAACTCGGTTTGCGCTCCGTCCCGCGCCGGACTCATGACGGGGCGGTCGGGGAGCCGCTTCGGGTTCGAGTCGAACCTGCCGGCGGCCCAATGGGATGCGGGATCGCGCATCGGACTGGACCCGACTCAAAAGACAATCCCGGATGTACTCAAGACTGCAGGCTATAAGACCTTCGGTTTGGGAAAATGGCACATAGGCGGAAATACCGAACTGTTTCACCCTAATCTCCGTGGATTTGACGAGTGGTACGGCCTGCTGGGTGGATCTCGGTCGTACTGGCAGGTAACCGGATATAACAAAGACGATTCCATCGAGCATAACGGAGTGTGGGTGCAGGAACCCGCGGATATGTATATTACGGATTTCCTGACCGATCAGGCGTTGGATTATATTGCGGATCAGTCTACCAACAATCCCGCTCAGCCCTGGTTCATGTATATGTCTTACACGGCACCGCACGCGCCGATGCATGCAAAAGCAAGTGATCTAGCCCGTGTGCCGCTGGTAAGCCATTTTGGAACGACTGCAGACAATGAAAAAAGACAAATCTACGGCGGCATGGTGGTCAGCCTGGACGACAACGTCGGTCGCCTGCTGGATCAGTTGGAGCTCCTGGGTATTGCCGAGAATACCATGGTGGTTTTCCATAGCGATAATGGCGGACCCCCGGACCAGAACTGGTCCAGGAATAATCCGCTGCGTGGCAAAAAAGGTGAGCTTTGGGAAGGCGGCATTCGTGTTCCGTTTGCCATCAGCTGGCCGGGCACCATCCCTGCCGGGCAGGTGGCCGACTATGACTCGCCGGTTAGCAGCCTTGACCTCATGCCGACCTTTGCCGCGATCTCCGGCGCCGACCAGCTTCAGGAAATCAGGACGGACGGGATCAATTTGATGCCGTTCCTGACCAACGCTGTGGCGACAACAGCCCCGCGTAAGCTCTATTGGCGCCGAGGCGACACCTCGAAAATCGCGATCCGTTCCGGCGACTATAAATATTATTACAACCGCACCACCGGAGCCGAGTATTTGTTCAACCATGGAAGCGGCAGCGGGGAATGGGATAGCGGCAACAAGGCGAACAGCGAACCCGCCAAACTTGCGGAGCTGCAGGCGGAGTGGGCGGCATACGAGGCGACCATCACGGATCCGCATTTTAATGCGGGCGGTCCCTTGCTGGCGGTTACGACCTACGATCTGGATGAGGCACAGACCAACACACCCTATTCCATGCCGCTCACCTACAGCACGCCGGGACCATCGTGCACCTGGAGCATTGTTTCCGATAAACCCGATTGGCTCAGCATTAATCCCGTCACCGGCGAGCTGAGCGGAACGCCTTCGGTTACCAACGCCTACTACAACTATATCCAATTACAGGTTTCCGACGGCAGCAATACATCAACGTACAATGTGCCGTTGCGCATTCCGGACAGTAACAACATTGGTCTGGAGGACTGGAAGGCCGTGCATAGGATTTCGGATCTCCCGGATTCTGCCGACCCGGACAAGGATGGTGTGCCCAATTTGGTTGAGTATGCTCTGGGAGGCAACCCGGTTCTGATTGACCAGGTTGAAATGCCTTCACTGGCAGTGGGAACCAATTCAATAACTTACAAGCATCTTCGCCGAAGCGGGCAGGCGCTCAACTATGAAGTGATGGTTGCCGACAACCTCTTCACCAATTGGATTTCCGCTCCTGTGGCCGATATACAGCCGGTGGATCGGGGCGATGGGTTTGAACAGGTTTTCCAGACATTGGAAATCGATCCCGGCGTTACTACGCAAAAATTTGTCCGTCTGGATATATCTGAATCAACCGTGGAGTAGTTAAAAAGATGAAGACCATTGCATTGCTCTTTGCCGCGCTGTTGCTGCAGACCCATGCATCAGCCGGCCAACCAAATATTCTGCTGATCCTGGCGGATGATCTGGGGTATGGCGATTTGAGTATTCAGGGTTGTAGGCAGTTCACGACGCCCAGCATTGATTCGATTGCAAAAAACGGGGTGCGCTTTAAGCAGGGCTATGTGAGCAACTCGGTGTGTGCGCCATCGCGCGCCGGCCTGCTGAGCGGGCGCATCGGCATCGGGTTCGAAAGTAATCTGCCGCATCCCACAAAACACGGGCTTAATCCTGACCTGCCAACCATGGCCGATCATCTCAAAAAGGCGGGCTACAAAACCTATTGCATCGGCAAGTGGCATCTGGGCTATATGCCGGAGCACCACCCGAACCGCCGTGGCTTCGACGAATTCTACGGCCTGCTCGGCGGTTCGCGTACCTACTACGCAGGGAATTTGAAGAAACTCGCCAAGGACGGCCATGCCATCGAGCGTAACGGGAAACTCGAAGAAGAGAAGCAGGGCTCCTATGTAACCGATCGTCTGACCCATGGAGCGGTGGACTACATCAGCACTCACGCAAAAAAGCATCCGAAGCAACCGTTCTTTATGTATCTTTCCTACACGGCGCCGCACGGTCCGCTCGAACCAAAACCGGGCTATGCCGAACGATATCCGAACCTTGGAAATGAAAAGCGCCGGGCTTACGCCGGTTTGGTGGCCTCGCTGGACGAGGGGGTGGGGCAGGTTCTCCAATGTTTGGAAAATAACAAGCTGCTCGAAAATACGATCATCGTCTTCATGAGCGACAATGGCGGTCCTGAGAATCAGAATGCCTCTTCAAACGGGGCCCTGAGAGGCGAAAAGGGTACGCTGTGGGAAGGTGGCGTGCGCGTGCCGTTCTTTATCCAATGGTTGGAAAAAATTCCTTCTGGAAAAGAACTCGATGAACCGGTGATCAGCCTCGACCTGCTTCCAACCTTTGGAAAAGCGGCGGGGATTAAGTATGAAATTGAATCCGATGGCATCAATCTATGGCCTCTCATATTGAACCATAAAGCGGACGCTCCGGTCAGAAGCTTTTACTGGCGGCGGGGCGGTATGAAAAACTGCGCATTCCGGCAGGGAAAGTATAAATGGCTCGAAAACCGGCGAACGGGGCAGCAATGGCTGTTCGATATCGAGGCCGACCTTGCCGAGAAAACCAATGTGATGGATCAATATCCCGAAGTGGCTGAAAAAATGAAACGAAAGTACGCCGCATGGGAGAAGTCCGTTCCGGATCCGGCTTTCGAGTCGGGCTGGAAACCAAAGAGAGGGAAATAATGAAATTTTTTGTGATAGGTCTATGGGTGCTCGGTGCATATTGCGCCGGGGCGGCAACGATTGTTCAGGATGATGTTACTGCGGTGATGGGGCCCGGGTTTTTCCTGGACGATGCCGCCATCGGCGGCGGGGACACGACGACCGGCAATATCAATCTCACGCGCACGTTCAGTGGGTTGCAGCTGGGTGCCCAAGGGTGCGAAGTGATCATTACGGGGATCGGGTGGGCTTCCAGTGCAGGGGGAACAACGGCCACGGAGGCCACGGCAACGATTACCTATTTGGGTGCGGATGGGGTCTGGGGAGGGGGCGACGATGTCGTCATCGGAAGTGCAACCGATGCCTTGCTCTTTTCGGGAGCGGGGGAATATGCCTGGCAGTTTGATACGCCGCTCAGGGCCTCCATCGATGGTTTGAACTCGCTGTTCCGGATTAATATCAACACGGGCGGAACGGGAAATATCCGCTACAAAAAAGACAATGCATCCGGAGATGTGAAAATCAGCGCGGCCGGTTATTCCGTGGGGGTGGGCGGCCATAACGTGGCGCTCTATCGTGATGTGGATGCCACCCTCGATCCGGATTTTGCCCGCTATGCAACCGACGGCGTAGTGGGATTTGACTACGCGTGGATTGGCGATTCAAGCCTGCCTCACTCGCTGGCGGTTGAGTTTCCCGGACCGGTCGAAATCGGAAGCTGTCATCTCTATAGCGGAGCAAACGGCTTTAATCAATGCACGGCCTGGAAACTCTATTATCAAACCGCCGGCAGCGGTTGGCTGCTGGTTCCCGGCTCGGAAGTGACGGGCAATACCCTCGCAGATCGATCCGTTGTTTTTCCTCCGCTCTTTGTGGAAAAGCTGAAACTCGAGATTACCGCAAGCGGGGGCGATGGTAAACCGCGTATCCGCGAATGGGCGGTCTTTCCTCCCAACGACGGAAGCGGGTTCCCGATTGGAACCGGTGTTACACTGAGCATGGTTAAAGAGAGTTATGTTGAAGCGTCGACCTATGTGGCCGGGCAGTTCCCCCGGTTTGTCAACGACGGCTATCTGGGTAATTCGTGGATCTCTCAATCCGACAGCTCCCATTCCATTGAGTTTCATATGCGGGATGAAATCCGTATCGGCAGTGCTCATCTCTATTCCGGCGACGGCGCGGGAAGCGGCATTGTCTCCAATTTCAATCTCGAATATTCCGGCAATTCCGGAACCAGCTGGCAGGCAGTTCCCGGTGGCGCGGTGACGGGGAATACGAATGAGGATTTGGTGATTACTTTTTCTTCGGACGTTTTTGCCGATCGGGTTCGGTTGTCCTCTTCCGACGCAGGCTCCATCGAGATTCGGGAATTTCTGGTGTTCCCCGAAAACGGGCAGGGCGGCTATCCCCTTGGAACTGACGTGAATCCGTTGCTTCCTCCTCTGAATGAGTATGAAACCTACAGCGATTCATTTTACCATCTCCGCCCGGCCGGTGAGAGCCGTGTTTTACACTCGGGGGTTCCGGGCGTTGTTTTGGCGAATGCATCCGACAGCGATTTACGGCAGGCTTACCAGTTGCTGTTGAATGTGGGAACCGACACCTATCGTATCTTCAACCGCTCTTCCAGGCAATGTCTTGCGGTTGAAGAGGCATCTCTCAACGAAGGTGCATCGGTGGTGGAGGAAACCTACAGCGGGTTCCCCAGCCAGCAGTGGCGGGTGTGGAGCGCGGATAACGGTTTGGTCTATATCGAAAATGTCTGGTCCCGCATGTGTATGGAGCTCGGCCCCGACGGCCGGATTCGGCAGATGAACTGGGTAGGCTCTTTCAACCAGAAATGGAATGTGGACTTCGTGCGGGACTATCCCAAGAAGGGCTTTGCCGGATACGCCTCGTTGGCGGCCGACGGGGGAGCATCGTGGTATTATGGATGGACGGCGAAAGATGTCTCAGCCCTGAACACAGGTATCGTTGATTTTAATCCCATGCAGTGGGGCGGCGGCAACCTTCAGTCAGATTCTTATCAAGCCGATAAAGGCCAGCTCCCCATCACTATTCGTTATCCTGAGTGGAGTTCGCGTGGGTATCCCTTCACATTAATGGGATTTAATGAGCCGGATGGTGCGGAGCAGGCCAATATTTCTGTGGAGACGGCCATTGAGCGGTGGCCGCAGCTGATGGTGGGCCGGCAACCGCTGGTCAGCCCGGTGGCTGTCGGCTGGACGCGGCAGTGGATGACGGATTTCATGACCGAGGCCGACAATCTCGGCTACCGGCAGGAATACCTGGGCATGCACACCTATCCCGGGCCGAATGCCGCAAATGTGGTCTCCCAGCTGGAGAGTTTTTCAGCAACGTATGATGACCGCCCTGTCGTTCTTTCCGAATTTGGATTCGTGGATTGGAGCAACGATAATAACTGGTCAGAAAATCTGGTATACCGCGAAATGCTGGAACTGTTGTGGCGGTTGGAAAACTCGGAGGATTGCAAACGCTATTCCATGTTCGGTTTTATCGAAAATGAAGATTATCCCGAACCGGCAGAGCCCACCGGGCGTGTGCGCCGCAGCAACTGGCAATATGCCGATGGTTCATTTACTCCACTGGGGGAAATGTGGATGGGGTGGAGGGGCGAAAGCGCACCGGTTGAAAGACGCCCTTATATGCTGCATAACCGGTCATTTGATATGCGCGTTCAGAATACGGGTTCAGTTGCTGCAGGAGCAGCGAACATCAGAACCAACGATACGTCGGTTCAGGTCTACCTTGAACCGGTCGGCAATGGATATTTCTATCTGGTTTCACCGGTGGATCACAGCCGGTTGCGGCAGGTGGGTACCACCGGAGTGGAGTGGGCTGCGTCAGATACCGCAACACCCGATGCGCAGTGGTCGTGGTCGATGGTGGAGTTCGGGTGGCACCTGATTTCGAATCGGGGCTCCGGCCGAAACCTTCGTTATACGCCCGCGGACGGCATGCATATGCACACCGGAACCGGCGTCTATCTGCATTGGTTCTTTGTGCCGCCGATGACTCCGGTCTATCCCTATCCGGACACCTATGAAAACTGGTCGGCAGTTGCCTTCGATGGTGCTCCTGACGGCGTTGATACTTCCGATACGGGGCATGCGGATGATGATTCGATCTCTAATTTGGCCGAATATTTTTTCCTGCTTGATCCATTGGTGACCAATAGTCCGCCGGTTGTCATCGCAAACTCAGGAGGGACGGAAATCCACTTCAGCGCAAACCGGTTTGCTTCCGATGTGGCCTGGTCGGTCGAAACCCGTACCAATCTGATGGACGGCATGGAGTGGATTGACAGTGGATATTCAATCGAGTCACAGGTGGAAATCGGCGATCGGTTGGATTATGTTGTTGCTCCGGATGAGCAGAGCGAAGATGCCCGATTTTACCGGGTACGGATTGAAAAATAGCCTTTCCGGCGAGAAGGAGAATGATGGCAGTTTTTTTTGATAGACGTTCAGTGATGGTTGGGAGCTGCGCCTTGGCAGGAATGGCGTATGGGCGGGTGCAGCTTTCTTCAAAGAAGAAGGGATATGGCACGGTGCCCGGGCGCGACCCGCAATGGGCGGAAAAGCTGGATCGTCTAAATGCGAAATGGTTTTACTCCTGGGGTGAAAAGGCTCCTGAAAAAATCCCGCCCGGCATCGAGTTTGTTCCGATGAAGTGGGGCAAGTGGGGATGTACGGCTGAAAAGATGTCTGCGATCAAGGCCGCCGGACACAAGACCTTGCTGGGTTTCAATGAACCCGATCAGAAAAAGCAGGCAAACATGTCGGTCGAAAAAGCCATTGAACTCTGGCCGCTATTGATGGATACGGGCTTGCGGCTCGGAAGTCCGGCGGGCGTGCATCCCGATGGTGAGTGGATGGAAGCCTTTATGGCCGAAGTGAAGAAACGCGGATATCGTGTTGATTTCATCACCATGCATTCCTACATGGGCAAACACTCGAAGCATTTTCTGAGCAAGGTGGAGAAGATCCACAAGCTCTACAAAAAACCGATCTGGATCACGGAGTTTGCCGTTGCTGACTGGTCGGCGAGCAAAGACAAGCCCAATAAATTTTCGCCGGACGATGTGCTCAAGTTTATGGAGAAGACATTGCCTGCGTTGGAAAAGATGGATCAGGTCGAGCGATACGCCTGGTTTTCCGGAGAGAATCCTCCTCTCAAACCCTCGAGCCTGTTCGAACAGGATGGAACACTGAGTAGACTGGGGAGAATGTATGCATCTTTTTAGTCCTTGTGCAGTTATGCGCCGCAGACCCTGGCTGCCCCTGCCGACATTTAACTTAAGATGAATACTTGGACTCGATAAGAATTCTTACGACCTCTCAGACCTCCTCGGTCAGCTTAAAGGAGAGTGCCGTTATCGCTATGCGGAGGGTTTGGATGACAGATCGATTGAGCAGGCACCTAAAAACTGTGCCGCAAAGCATGATATTCAGCGCGTATCAGTAAGCCGAAATCCTAAAAAAAGCTGAGTCAGATAAAGATTAACCTCTGTACAGGCTGGCAGGTCTGTTACCGGACAACGCGGCCGGAGGCAGAGCCACCCATGAGGGCTTCAACTTCGGCGCGGGAGGAGTAGTTAAAGTCGCCTTTGATGGAGTGCTTGAGGCATGAGGCGGCTACGGCGTATTTGACCGCGATCTGCGGGGCGCTCAGCTCGTCGGTGATCAGTGCGAAGATGAGGCCGCCGGCGAAGGAGTCGCCCCCGCCGACGCGGTCGACAATGTTTTTGATTTGGTAGGGCTGATAATTCCCGTCGGCATCAAGCGGTGCGAACACGGGGGAATCGGTGGCTGCATCATAGAGCATGGCTCCCCAGTTATTGTGGGTGGCCGAAAGGCTTTCGCGTAGCGTGATGGCGACTTTTCCAATGTTTGGAAACTGTTCAACGACCTGCCGGGCGACTTCGGGGTATCGGGAGGTGTCAAGCGCGCCGGAATGGACATCGGTGTCGCCGGCGCGGATGCCGAGCACGTCGTGGCAGTCTTCTTCGTTGGCAATGACGACATCAATCAAGGGCAGAATCTGCCGCATGGTTTCCTGCGCGAGTTCGCGGGCGGACTTGGAGGAGTCCCACTTCCATAGTTTACCTCGGAAGTTGAGGTCGATGGAAACCTGGCATCCGGCTTCTTTAGCTTTCTGCGCCGCGACGAGTGTGGCATTGGCGGCATTTTCGGAAAGGGCCGGGGTGATGCCGCTGAGGTGCAGCCACTGCGCGCCATCGAAGATGGCATTCCAGTCGTACGCTTCAGCGGGGGTGATGGCGATAGCGGAGTCTTCGCGGTCGTAGATGACGTTGCTGGGGCGCTGGTTGGCGCCGGTTTCGAGGAAGTAGAGGCCAAGACGGCCTTCGTCGGTGCGCAGAACGTACTGCGTGTCGATACCGACGGCGCGGACGGAGTCCATGGTGGCTTCGGCCAGGGCGTGCTTTGGCAGGGCGGTGACGTAGCGGGCGGTTCCGCCGAAGTTGCAAATGGATGCGGCAACGCTGGCTTCTGCTCCGGCGTAGGTGACTTCAATATTGCGCGTCTGGCGCAGGCGAAGGTTTTCCGGCGCGGCCATACGGCCCATGATTTCTCCAAAAGTGACTACAGGTTTCATATCCAGTTTCTCCTAAAAAACATAATTCAGTTTTTTTGCTACATCGGCAGCGCGGGCGGTGATGGTGGCCCAGTTTTCGGTGTCGATGAGTTCTTTTTTTACGATCCACGATCCGCCGACGGCGGGGACGATATCTTCTTTGAGGTAGGCGAGCATATTGTCGGCATTGATGCCGCCCAACGGGAAATATTTAATGCCGAGATGCTTGTAGGGTGCGGCCATGCTTTTGAGAAAGGTGAGCCCGCCAGAGGCTTCGGCTGGGAAGAATTTGACGAAGCGGCAACCGAGTTCGATAGCGGCCTCGAGGTCGGACGGGGTGCAGATGCCCGGAGCAAAGGGCACTCCGGCTTCACCCGCGGCTTTGATGACGCGCGGGTTCATGCCGGGCGATACGGCAAAGTGCGCGCCGGCTTCTTTCACCTGCACAACCTGCTCCGGGGTGAGGATGGTTCCGACCCCGATCAGCATGTCGGGAACTCCATCTGAAATTGCTTTGAGCGCTTCCAGCGCGGCCGGCGTGCGGAAGGTCAGCTCGATGGCATTAATCCCTCCGGCCAGCAACGCTTTTGCCACATGTAAAGCATGCTCAGGGTTTTCGATGGAAAAACCGGCGACAATGCCGGATTTTTCCAGTGTTTGGATCATTTCCACAGGAAACATGTTTATTCCTTTACTTCCATGAATTCTACCGGTGCACCGTTGTGGTTGATGAATGCCACTCGTACGCCTTCGCCCGGAGAAAAGGTTTCGACCAGAATTTCTTTGCCTTGCAGCGCTTCTTCAATGTTATCAACTTGAAACGCCAGATGAGGGACGTTCTGGAACATGGAAGGCATGGGGCTGTCCGCTTCGCACTGAATCCATTCGATGCCGAATTCATCTTTGCTGAAATCGGTGTAGTGGATTTTTCCAGGTTCGTAGAAGCCGTCCCAGTTTTTGTTGTCTTTAGTGGGGATTCCAATATGACTGAATTTCATTATTCGATTCCTTGTTTAGTCAACCAGTACAGATACACGTTTGAGAGTGAGATATTCTTCGAGGCTGTAGCGTGAGCAATCTTTGCCGGTACCGCTCTGTTTGAGTCCCCCGTGCGGGAGCTGGACGGAGTAGTGCGGTTCGTTGATGCAGACGCTGCCGGCCTGAATGTCGCGGGCAGCCCGCAACCCGTTCTGCAGGTTGGTGGTGAAGACATAGGCGGCAAGGCCATACTGGGTGTTGTTGGCCAGTGCAATTTCGTCGTCGGCATCGGTGTATTTGATGATGGGCAGAACGGGGCCGAAGATTTCTTCGTAGGCGACCTTCATTTTGTTAACCACATTACGCAGGATGGTTGGTTCCATAAAGTAGCCACTGCCCTCAACGGCTTTCCCGCCGGTGACGATTTCCGCACCGTCAGCGACGGCGGACTCGACAAGTGCGAGGACGTACCGGCGGGCTTTGTCGGAGACGAGCGGACCCATTTCAATCTCTTCGGCACGCGCTTTGGCGGCGGCGACGAATTCATCGTAGACCGATTCATGCACGAAGCAGCGGTTGGGGGAGACGCAGACCTGCCCGCAGTTGGCAAACTTGAGATCAACCACTTTGTTGGCTGCATCGACTACATCGGCATCGGGGTAGACCACGGACGGGGCGTTCCCTCCGAGTTCGACGGAGAAGTGTTTGACGCTGGTGCAGGATGCGTTCATGACTTCGAGTCCGCCACGGGTGGATCCGATCATGGTGACCAATGCGGGGATGTCGCTCTGCAGCATGGTTTTCATGACCGCATGGTCGGAGCTGGTAACCATGTTGACAACCCCGTCGGGCAGTCCCGCCTCTTTAGCGAGGTAGGCAACCTCCAGGGAGGCGAGCGGGGTTTCGGTGGAAGGTTTGAGGATGACGGAGCAGCCTGCGGCAAGTGCGGGGCCGATTTTGTAGCCGACGTTGAGTAACGGGAAGTTCCAGGCGAGCATGCCGACACAGACGCCGAGCGGCTGGCGGAGCATGTAGTGCAGGAAGCGGCCGTCGGGATCATGCAGGACGGGTTGGTCGAGACGCTCGGATTCTTCGACGAAAAAACGCAGGCAGGTGGTGAGCATGCCGAAGTCGTATTCTGCGTTGTCTTGCGGTTTTCCGGTTTCGTCGCGCAGCAGGTCGATGATCCGCGTGCTGTTTTCGTCGAGCAGGTCGGCGTAGCGCAGAATGATTTCTTTACGTTCGGCCGGACTTTTCCCCGACCAGACATCAAAGCCTCTTTTTGCACTTTTCAGAACCAGCTGTATGTTTTCAGCATCAATTTGCGGGGCGGTTCCCAGCACGGCACCGGTGGACGGGTTGAGGATGGTAAATGTTTTTTTTGTAGTTCGCTGCTCACCGTTGATCAGCATGGGATACATTTTTTCCGACATAGTTTTCTCCTTGTTCAGAGTTCAGAGTTCAGCGTTACGAGTTCAGGTTTACTGGCGGCGGATATTTGCTCCGTTTGCTGAACGCAGAACTGTTTCATGGCCGCGCGGTCGGGGGCGACGCCGAGGCCGGGAGCGGTCGGTACTGCGACCGTTCCTTTTTTTGCAACCATTTCGACGGCGTACATTTCGTCGCGCATCGGGTTTGGGGTAAGATCTTTTTCCAGCAATGGCGGTGCGGTTTCGGCGCGTCCCGGTTCCACATAGGTGGTGGCGAGGAAGTGGGCGGCGGAAGCCAGATTCAGCTGGGTGCCCCAGCAGTGGGCGACCGTGTTGATACCCATAGAGGAAGCGATGGCGCGGATTTTAACCGCTTCGGTCGGGCCGCCGCAGTAGGCGAGGTCGGGCTGGGCAATCTGCACGCCGCCTTCTTTAAGCAGGTTCTGGAACCCGTAGCGAGTCTGCTCGCATTCGCCGGTGGCGATCGGGATGTCGACCTTGTCGGCCAGTTGACGAAACAGCGCCGGGTGTGTCGGCGAAAGTGGCTCTTCGAACCAGGCGTAGCTATGCGTGCTGAGGAGCTTCCCGATTTCGACGGCTTCGGGCAGGTCGTAGGCATGGTTGGAGTCGGCCATGAGGCGAGCATTCGGAAAGGTGCGGCGCATGGCTTCGATGAGCTGTTTATCGAAGGCCATGTTTTTCCCGATCTTGATCTTGAGGGCTTTGAACCCCTGGTCCACATAGTCCGCCGCTTCGGTGAGGATGGTTTCGAGCAGTTCGGTTTCGGGCTGTTTGCGGAAGTACATGCCTGTGGCGTAGCACTCGACAGAATCGCGCAGACGGCCGCCCATCAGTTCGGAGGCGGAGACTCCGAGCAGTTTGCCTTTGAGGTCGAGCAGGGCCATATCGATTCCGGAAATGGCACCCATCATCGGGCCTTTCATGGCGAAGTCGATCGAGGCGCGCCAGCAATGGTTCCAGGCGGCTTCGTTTTTAAGCGGATCCCAACCGAGCAGCAGCGGAGCATAGAAGGTGTCGATGGCGTTCTGGGTGACCGTTGCGGGACCGTAGCATTCGCCCCAGCCGATGGCTCCGGAATCATCAATGATTTCAACAAGCAGCGCGTTGCGGGTGTCGTAGTGCCATTGGCTGAATCCGAAGGATTCTTCCAGCTTGTGTTGCAGTCGGTAGGTTTTAATACATTCGATCATAGTACTTCTCTCGTTATTCCAATGGTTGGAAGCCGTTCTGTTCTTTTCTAGACCTGGATGGTGGATGCGTAGGCCATGACGACGGTAGCGACGATAATCACAAATACTCCCAGCGCCATGATGTTGAGCGGGCCTTTCATGCCTTTCCATTCGCCGGTAATCAGGGCGGCGATATTACTTACAATCAGGGAGAGCCCGAGCATGGTCGGCCAGCAGATCATGG
The DNA here is from genome assembly GCA_029432775.1 of Pontiellaceae bacterium B12227. Classification (GTDB taxonomy): domain Bacteria; phylum Verrucomicrobiota; class Kiritimatiellia; order Kiritimatiellales; family Pontiellaceae; genus Pontiella. The sequence goes on from JAROAZ010000018.1 coordinate 51,213, forward strand.
TGCCGATGTCGCCCATGAGCGCCACGCCCTGTCCATAGGTGCCGAGGGCGGCAAACCACAGCAGACCGGCGATGACCGACCATTTGAGCGCTTTGAACATGCCGGGCGTTTTAAAGGAGCCGAACGATTTATTTTTGATCAGCAGGACAACAGCGTATCCGACGTTCATCAGATAGGCACCCGCCAGCACGACGACCCAGCGGGCAAGGGCGGTGTTGCGCGGAAGGGCTCCGGCTTTTTCGGCAATCGTGCCGATTTCGACGGTGTTGTCGAATCCGACCGCCAGCATGGCGGAAAGAATTCCGCTGGCCGAAGCAATGATCAGTCCGGTGCGGAAGGCTTTACCTTTTTTAATGCCCTGAATTTCGCTGCCCTGCTCGGCCAGTTGTTTGTCGCGCTTGAGACCGGCCAGCGTGACGATGAAGACGGCCAGAGCCAACAGGGCCAGACCGATCAGAATGAATGGGATGCTTGCCGGTGCGATGGAATCGAAGCGCAGAATGAACGGTATGAGCGCGCCGACGATGGAGCAGAGGCCCATGACGATTCCATAGGTGAGCGAAACGCCGATATAGCCGACCGAAACACCGAACATGATGCCGCCGATGCCCCAGGCGAAGCCAAGCAGTCCACCGGTCAGAATTTCATTGGAAGGGGCCAGAGCAATGACATTGAACAGATCCGGAACCACGATGAGCGCCCAGATGAGCGGGAAGATGACCATCGCAATCGTGGCGTGGACAATCCACCAGGCTTCCCACGCCAGCGGTTTTACATATTTCATTCCAAGCCCGAAGGTGCCCTGAAAGACACTGGCCAATAAAATAATCATGATCGGAAGTAATATTTCGCTCATTTCGTTCCCCCGTCGGGCCGGTTCATTCGGCCCTGTTCAATTTGCTGCTTCAAGCTGCTGTTTGAACTTGCTGAATTACTTTCTCGTAAGTAGAGACCTGTGAACATAGTCATTATTTCATTTTAGCATGCCTGTATTGCACCTTATCGGGTTCCTTTATCTGGTTTTCCAATGGTTGGAAATGTCGGCATTGTTCGGTTCCGTGTGCATTATTTTGCGGATATCTGAATATCATCCATGTAGAGCGAGGAACTGCCTTCTTTGACTTTCTTTTTATCGAGACGGATGCGCAGGCGATCTTCATGGCCGGAGGCATTTGCGCGTTTAAAGGTTCTGCTCAGCGTGACCCATTTTCCGCGTTCGACGCCGGTCAGATCGAAGTCGTCGAGAATAATTTCGGGGTCGGCAAGGCTTAAATTCAGAGCTTCGATACTGCAACCTTCTTCCATGAAGATCTGGAAGGAGAGTTCGAAGGTTCCTTTGGGAATGTCGATGGCGCCGAGCGGCGTGACAATGGACATATTGGCGAGCATCCGTTCGGGATCAAACTTGAGGCTTTTGATGCCTTTGGCAGATTGCTCTTTGGTGATGGAGAAGCACCATAGGGAGTGCTCGCCGATTTCCCAGAATTTCTGATACTCATTCACTTCGCTGCTTTCCGGCAGGAGCTTCAGCGGACGCGGGTTATCTTCAAAGAGGATGGGGCCTTCAAACCCGAAGAATTGTGGAGCGAGCAGATTATCGGTCGGTTTCTGCCAGATGCGAACGTAGTCGATTTCATAATCAACCGGCAGTTCGTCGGCGTGCGGAAGTCCGAGCCAGACGAAGATTTCGGAGTCGAACCAGATTTCGAGCGGATTGTTCAGCACCCAGTTAATGCCTTCTTTTTCGCGGGTGGTTTCATACATCAGCTTCCCGTCTAGATAGAGCTTCAGATAGTCTTCGCCCCATTCAGCGGCATAGACGTGAAATTCATCGGCTACGCGGAAGGGCATTTTTGTTTTAAGGCCGAAACGGCGGGTCGGGCGTTTGGCGGGCGGCGACCAGTCGTGAACGGATGATTTCCAAGTGTCCTCTCTGATGTCGTTGTCAGGAATGGCCGGGTTGCCGATCTGCTCATAGATGTCGAGTTCGGACTCATAGCCGATGGCCCAGAATGAACTGGTCATGGAGGCGTTGCCGGCTTTGGTTCGTACTTCCATGTAGCCGTACAGAAAGCGCTTTCTGCTGATGGCGGCGCCGGTGGTGACCGGCATGGGCTTGCCTTTCCATAGGCCGTAGGTGTCGTTGTGTGCACCGTCGGCGTAGCTTTCTTTAATGAAGGGGTAGTCCGGCTCCCACTGGGTTCGGATTTTGAGCATACCGTCTTCCTGAAGAACGTTGTGCGGAACGAACTGCGATGGCGGCCGGCCTTTCCAGATGTAATAATCGCCGTTGTTCTCGCCTTCGACAAACCATTTTTCCGAGTCGAGTTTTTTTTCGTTGAACTCATCGCTGAGCTCTTCATTAAGCACCCAGCCCCCTTTGTTGTCGGGGTCGGACATCGGCAACTGTGTTTTTGCGCAGGCGCTAACAGCAATGGCGGCAAAAAGAAGGATCGTATACGTTTTCATTTGAGGACTCCGTTAAACATTCCAGTGGACAGGGAAGAAGATGGTCATTTCAGCAGTGCCGCGATTGCTCCAGGCGTAGTAGGGCACCATCTGGATGGACTGTTTGGTGAAACCCGGGGCCGTGACTTTGTGATACATGCCGACGGGTGCCTGTTTGCCGCGCACGAGGGCTTCGATGTTGATGACGTTTATGCCTCCGAGCAGGTCCGGGCGGGGCTCGACGTTCATCGGGGCGTTACCGTTAAGGTAGATGTCCAGGATGCCGGCCTCTTCAGGCAGGTCGGGCGTTTCGATGCAGTAGAGCAGGGGGCCGCGTTTGACGGCAACCTGGCTGCGAACCTCTTCGATGAACGGGTGACCCTCAATGAGGTTTACAGGCATTGGAAGATTCAGCTCAATGGTGTCGCCGGTTTTCCAAACCCTGGAAACGTTGGAATAGGTGCCGGGCGCGACGCCGATGGGTTCGCCGTTCACTTGCAACGAGGCCTCTTCGGCCCATTCGGGAATGCGCAGGAGGATTTCAAACTCCTCGGCTTTGCATTCGTCGATCGTGATGCTGACCGCGCCGTTCCATGGGAAATCGGTTTTCTGGGTCAGTTTGAGTTCGGAGCCATCGGTGAGGGCGGTGTTCAGCTCATTGGCTCCATAAAGGTTTACGGCGACTCCGTTGCCGGTGAGGCTGTAGGCCCACCCGGAGGATTTGGCAATGGTGCGTACGATATTGGGCGGGCAGCAGAAGCATTCGATGTAGGGCTCGCGGTCGGGCGATTCGGTGTTGTCGCGGTCGTCGACATAGTTGCGCTGCCCGTCGACGTAGCGCAACGGATTGGCATAGAAATAGTTTTTGCCGTCCGCGCTGATGCCGACCATGGCGCTGTTGTGAAGGACGAGCTCCATGATGTCGGCATACTTGGCTTCGCCTTTGATGCCGAGCATGCGGTAGCTGAACATGGCGTTGGCGATGTTGGCGCAGGTTTCGTTGTACGCCGTGGAGTTGGGCATCATGTAATTGTCGGTAAAGCCTTCTTCGATGAGCTGGCGGCGGGGGGAGGCACCGAAGTGCGTCTGGCCGATGGCACCGGTGACATACATTTTTCTCTGGGTGACGCTTTCCCAGAGGCGGTCGAGTGCATCAAGCAGAGCCTGTTCGCCGGTTTCGGCGGCGACGTCGGCAGCGCCGGCATAATAGTAGAGTGCGAGCACGGCGTGGCCGGCGGCCTCGGTTTCTTCGCGCAGCGGGACGGTTTCCTGAACCATGTCGCCGATGGGATAACCTTCGGTGGTGGAGTCGTGGACGATTTCGTACTTGCCGCGGTTATTGATGAAGATTTCGGCCAGTTCAAGGTAGCGCTTGTTGCGGGTGGTGCGGTAGAGCTCGGTGAGGCCCATGATCTGAGACTGATTGAACCCGAATCTGCCAAGCTCCTTGGGCTGCGGTGAGAAGAGCTCGTAGAGCAAATCCGCATTTTTGACTGCGATGTCGAGGAAGTTGGTTTTGCCGGTGATGCGGTGGTGGATGCAGGCGCTGGTGTAGAGGTGGCCGCAGTTATACATCTCGTGATATTTACGGTTCGAGAAATGTCCGATTCCGTTGATCTGGATGTGGGTGTGCAGGTAGCCGTCGTCTTCCTGAGCCTGTGCGATGATATCGATCATTTCATCGAGTTCATTGAGGATCGCCGGGTTGTGGTTCAGGGCGTAGATGTAGACGGATGCTTCCATCCATTTGAAGAAGTCGCCGTCGTGCCACTCAAAGCCTTTATGCTCGCCTTCCATCAGGCCGGCCGCAATTTTGAAGTTGTTCAGGCCGTGGCCGATATCGCCTTTGAGCAGGGAACCCATGTAGGGGACCATCACTTCTTCGCACTGCTTGAGTTTGTCGGCCCAGAAGCCGGTGGTCCAGCGGCAGTCGCCCATACCGATGGATCTGAAGCGGACGTGCGGGCTTTGGGAGTTGTCTATAATGCCGGGCGTTTTGTTCATGGAAAATCCTTACGCTTTTTCTTTGATGATGAGGGCGCGCTGAATGTCCTCAATCGACATGTTTTTGGTTTCTTTAAGGGTGAAGAAAAGGATGACGAAGCCGATGGCGCAGGTGATCGCATAGCAAAGGAAGATGGGGCTCATGCCCATGTTTTCGAGCTGCCAGGGAAAGAACTGCTGGACGACGTAGTTGACCAGGCTGCTGAGAATGGCAAACAACGGAATGGCGAAGCCGCGGACGGAAATCGGGAAAATTTCGGAGAACAGCACCCACATGAGCGGACCGACCGAGATGTGGAAGGCCGCCACAACATTGAGAATACAGAACAGCACGAGGCCGGCATTCATGGCAATGGAAACAGCAATCAGGTTGTTCTGGTGTTGTTGGGTCTGTTCAATCCCGATAGCGTCCTTCAGGGCCTGCTTGAAAGCGATATCGCTTTCATACTCAACATCGACCAGCGGCTTGAGTTGTTCAGCCATGGCGGTATCCGCCATTTCGGTAAGCGCCTCTTGCGGCAGGGTGTAACGCGCCTGCTTAAACGCAAATGAGCTGATTCCCAGGCTGATGATAATCCAGGCAAGCCCGAACAGGATCAGCGGGCGGCGGCCGAGCTTGTCGACCAGGAGCAGGCCGATGGCCGTGAACACGAGTCCGGTCAGGCCGATCCAGATGGCCTGCGCGAAGGCTCCGTCGCCGGAACCCAGCTGCTGGAATACGGTGGGGGCATAGACGAGAATGGCATTGATTCCGGTGGCCTGCTGGGCAACGGCCATGGTGAGGCCGATGATGAAAATCAGGCGCATCGGACGGCTCATAATTTCTTTAAGTTGCGACAGATAGGTGTGGTGGGCATCGCTTTTGGCCAGGCTTTCCTGCATGTCCTGAACGTGCGGGTTAATCTCGGCTTCCGGCAGAAGGGTACGCAGGGTTGTTTTTGCATCCTCTTCCCGACCCTGAAGGGTCAGCCAGTAGGGGCTTTCCGGAATCCTGAAGATGAGGAAGAACCAGAGGAGAGCAAAGGGAATTTCAGAACCGAGCATCCAGCGCCATGTTTCGGAGTCGATGAGCAGGGTCTGCACCCAGCCATAGTTCGATGCCGCCAGTTTGAAGATAAGATGGTTTACAAAATAGGCACCGGAAAGCCCGATGACGATGTTGATCTGGGTCATGGAGACCAGTTTTCCGCGCCAGGATGGCGGAGCAATTTCGCCGATATACATGGAGGCGAGTGTGATTGAGCTGAAGGCCAGCCCGCCGAGGAAGCGCGCAATCACCAAAAATGTGAAGTTCGGGGCAAAGGCGGAGCCGGCGGCGGAAACCAGATAGAGGGCCGCCACCAGGAGAAGGGCCGCCTTTCGACCGAATTTGTCGCAGATGAAACCGGCAAACGGCAGGGCGATTAAAACGCCCAATGCAGGAGCGCTGGCGGCGGTTCCCACTTCCATGGCGCTCAGAGCGAACTCTTCCTGCAGAAAGCCGAGGGTGCCGGAGATCAGGACCGCATCCAGCCCAAACAGAAATCCGCCGATCGCGACAATCAATGAAAAGAGTAATGCATTGGTTTTATATGAGTTCATTTAGGGACTATCTAACAGGTTTTTCCGTTTTAACATGGCTGATCTTGCATAATACAGGGCTGGGATTGTCCCGAAAGGGCGCTTGGGGCTTGTTTCGGCAGTTTGTGTTTTTCCAAGGCCTGGAATATGGCCTTTCATTTTCCAATCCCTGGAAGGCCGATGGTTTGCCCGGCGAAAAGTTACATTTCCCGAACGTGGCGGAATGGGATGTTCTGTTTACGGAAGTCCGCCGGAGACATGCCGGTGTTCTTTTTGAACTGGCGCCCGAAGTGGGTGTAGTCGTTGAAGCCGACCTGATAGCAGATGTCCAGGGCGTTGTCGCAGGTGTCGCGCAGCAGGACGCAGGCCTGTTCGATGCGCAGGCTGTTGACATAGTTGAGGAAGGTCATGCCGGTTTCATGTTTAAAAAGACGGCAGAAATAGGTTTCCGAGGCACCGCTCATGGCGGCCATATCCTGAAGGGAGAGCGGTTCTTCGAAGTGGTCGTGGATATGGTTGAGCGTTTTCCGCAGGCCGCTGAGGTAGCGGGAGACAGGGACGGCGAGGTCGACCTGAACGGTTTTGTTGACGCCCTGACTTTGGTCATGCAGCTCGGCCAGAAAGGCCAGCAGGTTGAGGAAATGGCTTCGGGTCAGGGCGAGTCCTCTTTCGCTGGAGTCGTGCGTGGTTTCCTGAAGGAGATTAAACAGATTTGCCAGCTGTTGTCGCTGGTCGGGATCGGTTTTGAGCTGAATGGCGGAAACGCCGGCTTCGGTTAGCGAAAAAATAGGCTTAAAGAAATATTTATTCGGAGAGCGGGAGGCTTTGAGTTCTTCCAATGACTGGATACCAAAGTCGACGGCTTGCGGAAGAAAGCTGCAGCAGTAGGCCGTGCGCGGCCCTTTGTCTATTGTATCTTCAAGGAAGTGCAGGACATAGGGCTTCATGATCAGCACGTCGCCCTCGCTCATAGTAAGCTCTTCCCCTTTGAAGTGGTTGATCAGGCTTCCGTTTTCCACAAACAGCATTTCATAGTATTCGTGCCGGTGGAGTTCTTTCTGGATGAGGGTGCGGTCAACGACGCGGTCGACGGTGATCGGGAAGGCCAGCTCGGTAAACAGTTCTCTGGATTTAACTAATGACATAATCAGCTCCGTTTTCAGTATTTCTAACACCAAACTTTGGTGAAGAGTACAGCTAATCCTGCATCAAACGATGCGTATATTGTCTTATATGGATTGATATTTCAATCGCCAAAACCGAAAGGCAGTAAGGGTTTCATAAAAAAAGCGCCCCGTACTCGAGGCGCTTTTCGATGCATTGGTTCTACTGCGTTATTCAACGAGCAACTTCATGAACTCCTGGTCGGCTGTGGTGCCAATGGTTTCGGTGATGACATGAAGCGCGCCATCGTCTGCCGGAGCCACGTCTGTGGCATTGGTTGCCCACGAACCAATCATCAGGTTCCCTCTGGTGAGCACGTAGTAGGTTAGGTCGGTGTCGCCACGGAGCGAGAAGCCATACTCGCCAGTAGCTGCATCGAACGATGGCAGGACTCCTTGCACGCCGGCGTTGGTCGGATCACCGCAGAGCACATATTCATACCAGTTGTTCTCTCCGTCCATGTCCTGGTCGCCGGCTACGCCGTTGGTCAGGCCATAATCGATTTCAAACTGCTCCCAGGTTGTATAAATCGGAGCTTCGGCCCAGTTGATGCGGCAGCGCATGTTGTCGAGTTCGGCACCTTCTTCTGCCACGGACATATGGTAGCCATACATGCCGAAGTAGATTTCCGTTGCGTTGTAGAGCGCATCGTTGGTCCAGCTGTTCTGTTCGATGGTTTTCAGCGTGCCGCCGAACTGGTTTTGAATCGTGAGGGTAAGGTCCCATACTCCGGCGGTTTCCGTTTTGAATGCCGTGAAAGTCAGGGCCATGGGATTGCTCTGCAAATCGGCTGAAATACCACCGGTGATGTTTGTGATGCCGATGTCATTCAGATTGATGGATCCCTGGGATGTAGTCGGGTTGGCTGGATCCATGCAGATTTGGAAATTGCCATCAGGCCAGTTCCCGCTGTTGTTCCAGCTGCCCTGTCTTACTCGGAAGCCAATCTGGCCCGCCGGGTCTTTTCCGAAATATTGTTGCGAAGGCAGGTGTTCACCCGACCAGCCCAGCGGCCAGGATATTCCGTTTGTGGAGAAGAAGAAGTCGATTCCATTGCGGTTCGCCAGGGCCGTGTGGGCAAACATGGTGTAGTCTACCTTGAACTCAATAGTTTCGCCGGCATCCACTGTGCGCGGCAGGCCGTTGGTGTAAATTACACCTCGCCAGTCCCAGCCCTTTTTGTTGGTTTCAAATTCCGTCTCCGTACTCTTCGGGCGGTGGACCAGTCTGGAACCTGCAGTTGCATTGGTGTTGATGAACCCCCAGCCCCATTGGTTCAGGCTTCCCCAGCCAGCGGTGTCGGAGAATGGCTTGCTGTCATCCAGATGAGCCATATCGTATTCAAAAACGGTATCCCATGTGGGGGGAGCCGTGTATGCGGCGGCAACCTCGAGCTGAGTAACGATGCGGTTGGCCACGCCGGCATTGACGTCGGAATGGCTGCCATTCACACCGCCATAGTAGGTTGCCGCATTGTGCATATTATCTGTGACATTGAAGACTCCGATGCGGCTTTCGCTTTTGATTTCCGTGCCGGTTGTCAGGTTGGAGAGTACCACATGGGAGCTCCAGGTGTCCGCGCTTGTGCCTTTTTCAAAGGTGATGGACATCATGAGGTCATCACTGCTTCCTGCGGCATCCCCGGCAGCAAAACCTAGCAGAGACGAGCTGAAGGTTTGCCAGCCTTGGTTCGCTGCTGCACCGGCTTGGTCCGTCTTGGTTTGCAGGACATAGACGTCTGAACCGACAGTGTTACTACGTCGAAGGATCGCACTAATCGGCGTTGCTCCACCGGACACATCATTCAGGATGATGCGCTGAATTTCCTGCCCGGAACCCTTGGGGCCCGTCTGGTCAAAAGTAAACCACGACGAAATGGTGAATTCGTTGTTCGTGTTGGAAATACTTACCGTTCCCGTTTCCCATTCGTTCGTGGTGGACATGATCAATTCACCGCCGCTGATAACAAGGTCGGCACCGGCAATAAAGCCGCTTTGCCCATTCAGCGGGCCATTGGTGAAGCCAACTGAAAAGTCGTAGATGGTTGCAGTTGCCTGTCCGGCCATAAGGAGACCGGTGGCCAACGTGGCACATATTGATAATCGATTTGTTGCTTTCATTCTCTTCCTCCAATTGCTGTTCCTGTTTGAACTTTCGGCCGGCCTGCTCTCGCATGGTTTCCCGGCCTTTCTCTAAAGCATGAACCGCTTTTACTTGATGGTTAGACTAAAACACCGAAACCACAGATGCTCCATAGACGTTAGTGCAATAAACCATGTGTATTTTATCTTTCGGTACAGGCGGCATTTTTCCGACACGGCTTCTTGTTGGGGATGGTTGCAACCCGTTTAAATGCAACTGGTTTACGGACTGAACGTTTGGTCATAGTTCGGCATGCTGTTGGTTTCCCAGTTCCAGTAACCGGCTTCTGTGTCGTGCCACAGCGGATCAACTGCATTGTTGGTCCAGACCAGGCCATCGGCAATCATATCGTCGATGATGGCTGAGTTGCCGGATGCAATATCTGTGCTTTCCGTGTAGTCGGAAATGATATCGTATAGTTTCCATGAACCGTTGTTCAGGCGGTTGGCTTTATATCGTCCTTTGCGCATCGAGATATTGTTTGCGCCGGCATTGTGTCGCACCCAGAAGACGGGATCTGTCACGTGCGCATTCTGGTCCGCTATGATTTCATCCCAGATGTCCCTGCCGGACAGAACCTTTGCCGTTGGAATGCCGGCCTGGCCCAGGCGGGCAAACGTCGGGTAGAGGTCATACGGATAGACCGGATGTTCGTAGATCGATCCCGAAGCAATCGCATTCGGATAATGGATGAACATCGGGGAGCGAACTCCGCCCTCATAGGTGTCTCCTTTGCCGCCGGTGAGCGGGCCGTTGTCGGCTTCATTTTCACCATTGGCTGCATCGCGTTCTTTGCCTCCGTTGTCGCTGAAGAAAATGATCATGGTTTCGTCCAGGATTCCCTTGGTTTCGAGTGTCGCAACAATATTGCTGATGCCTCGGTCCACCGCAGCCATCATGGCAATGCCGTTCTGTTCCCGGGTGTAATTGTCGTAGTCCCCGTCACCGCCGAACAGCGCGATCAGGTCTTCCACCTTGCCCTGCATCGGGGCGTGCGGCGCATTGTAGCAGAGGTACATGAAGAACGGCTGGTCGGCCGGCGCGCTGCTGATGACCTCCACCGCATCATCCGAAAGGATATCCGTGATATAGTGGTTTCCCGGCCCCGGATCGACGGAGGGGTCGACTTCGGCATCATTCCGGGTGAGCCAGTGCTGATAGTCGTTAACCGCGGCAGGGTTGGTTCTAGACATCCAGCCCTCGGAGTAGTAGTTATGTCCGCCGCCGAGCATGCCGTACCAGTAATCAAACCCGCGGTTGTTCGGATGGTAATCATCGGCGACACCGCAGTGCCACTTACCCAGCGCGGCGGTGTAGTATCCGGCATCCTGAAGAACCTTGGCGATCGTGGTCTCGTCGACATGTATTCCCGTTTCATTGGCTTTTTCATACCAGCCATCCGCATTCCATTCAGAGTCCAGAAACTCCTGCGAGGGTCGTTCGGCCGTTTCGTACGGCAGGTTTTTGGAGCCGCCGAAATGGTGCGGATAACGTCCGGCCAGCAGGCCCATGCGGCTCGGGCCGCAGAACGGATGCGGAATATAGGCCTGGGTGCAGACCATGCCGTTGGTGGCCAGCGAATCAATCACAGGGGTCTGCGGCGAAAGCGGGCGCGCCTCGCCGAAGAGGTCGGCCATGAACCCGACATCGCAATAGCCCAGGTCGTCCATCAGGATGAGGAGAATGTTCGGACGGTCCGGCTCCAGAATCCTGCTGCGCATAAATAGCTGATCTTTATTCGTGATGTCGAGCTGAAGAGCAACATCCTCATAGCCCGGCAGGGTGGTGGACGCGGACGAGTTCGTTCCTTCCCAGGCGGTGTGCCACACGCCCGTCACCAGATTGTCGGTCCACTCGGATATATAGGTGATCCCCAGGTTGGTGTGCGCAGGTTCCAGATGGGCAAAGCTTAAGGTGTTGCTTTCGGTTGATTCGATATACGGCTGCGAAACCGCACCGTCAACCGCGCTGGTCGGATTGCCGCCCATTGCATACTCTTCAATATCGACAATTCCGTCGCCGTCGGTGTCATCATATTTATTGCCGCGCAGGCCGTACTGCTCGACAAATTCATCCCAGCCGGTTTCATCGGCCGGAACCGGTTCCACAACAATTTTCATAGTTGCCGTGTCCGCGCCTCCGGTGGCACTCACCTGAACCGTAAACGTGTTCGTTCCCGCATCATAAGCCGTAGGTGTTCCGGTGATGGCACCGCTCGGGGAAACGTTCAGCCAGGTTGCAGAGCTGCTCAGTGCGAAGGCCAGCGGATCGCCGTCCGGGTCAGATGCGTTGTTCGTCAGGCTTCCGCTGTAGGCGACGCCCACAACCGCATTGGGTTTGAAGAAGGAACCGGAGTCAAATGCCGGCGGTTCGCCGATGAGCTCCACCGAATCTGTGGTGGATTCAAACCGGTCGATTTCGCGGCTGTTGGCCGCGACCTGACACTGCGCATCCGTACTGCCGGACGTGAGGCCGGGATAAACGGTTTTTGCGTTGTAAAAATCGGTCTGCGTTGTGATGCCGGTAAACGACTCATCCAGAAGGTTGGTGGAATCCGCCAGGTTATCCAGCTTAATGTTCAGATCCCACGAAGAGGCATTGGCGCCCTTGGTCAGGGTGGTCGTGAGTTTGAGCCAGTCGGACTGTCCAAGTCCGGATGACAGCCCAAGGCCATCTCCGGAAATGACGGAGGAATATTTATAATTGGATGCGTTGGTGTCATTCCATGCGCGGGTTTGGAAATCAAACGTGTTGGGCGCATTTTTGTTGCGGCGGAACATCACGCGGATCTCGTTCGCATCAATATTCCACGCATCGGAATATAAATGGGAATGAAGAATATAAGGAACAGCCGTAGAGCCGGTGTTTGTACTGTTGAACCGGAAGGTGGTTTCTGTGGTGATGCTCTCTCCATCAGCGAGCAGCGCGTACGAATTATAAACGGCATCCCGATAGGCTGTGTCTGTGTCGTAAGTCAAAACACCTTTTGCGCTGTTGTAGCCGTCCGCGTTCGTGCTGACTAAGTTGGCGACCATTGCCGTCCAGTTTGAATGGGTGCTCACATCGCCGTCCACATAACCCTGTGCGGCGGTGAAATCCACCGACACATTATGGTCGTTCCACGCAACAGGCGGATTTTCCACAACGATGTGCAGCGTGGCGGTGTCCACCCCGCCGGTGGAGCTCACCCCTACGGTGAAAGTATTCGTTCCAACATCAACCGGGGTGCCGGTCAGTGTGCCGTCGGCGGCGATGTTGAGCCAGTCCGGGCCGCCGGTCCGTTTCGAGAACGTCAGCGTGTCGCCGTCCGGATCAATTGCTTCAGAAGCAATGCTGTTGGTGTAGGCGATGTCTACAATGACATCCGTTCTGATGATCGGCGTGTTGGTGAATGCCGGCGGCAGGCCGGTGTCCATCGCCGGATCCGGATTCACCACAATCGTCATCGTCGCTGTGTCCGATCCGTTGCCGTCACTCACCTGTATGGTAAACGTATTCGTTCCCGTGTCGAATTCATCCGGTGTGCCCGAGATGATGCCGTTGTTGGAAACGCTCAGCCAGGAAGAGGCCGGGCTGATCAGGGAAAAGTTCAGCACGTCGCCGTCCGGGTCGGACGCGTTGTTTGTAATACTGTTTGAGTAGGAAACGCCGGCTGTGGCGTCGGATTTTTCGAACGAGTCAGGACTGAATACCGGCGGCTGGTTGGTCGTTGCCGAACTGACGGAAATAGTATCGATATCAATGGTGTCCGTGACACCGCTGCTCGCTACGATGCCGAAAAGAAGCACGACATCGTCCGATCCATCATAATCAAAACTGAGCGTATAGAAGCCGGTCGCGGCAATGGAGGTCTTATTGGTAATTTGACTCACCGCAGCCCCGGTGCTTTTAAGCACCCGGAGCAGATCGCCCGGAGCCACGACTGTATCAATCTGGTAATGGCCGGTTCCGGCATTGGCGTCCCAAACCTGCACATCCAGATAGCTCTGGCTTGGGTTGCTGAGACCTGCCACTTCAAACTTCAGGTCATACGTGCCCGAACCCTCTGTAAAAACAGACTGTGCGAGAGCAATTCCCGCTCCGCGGGTTGCCCCGTTGCTGTGTGTGGCAAGCCGCAGCACATTCGTATTCGAGCCTCCAATATCTGTAATCGTGGCAATCCAATGAGTCCAGTCACCCCGGGCCACCTCACTCGGTATGTCAGCCAGTTGCTGGCCGTAAAGGGTAGGAGCCGGATCAAAGTCCTCAGAAAAATACGTGGCCGATTGGGCCGCCGTGACGCTCAGGCCAAGGACAGACAGTGTGATACCTATTTTCTTCATTTTCATTGGTTGTTGTTTACTCCGGTGTTTCGGGCACATTTACTTCCAGCTCAATAACGTCGATGCGGGGCGATAACGTGGGACTTGTGTCTTCATCATTAAATTCCATTCCGAAATAGACGGTTTTGCCTACGTCGGACGCTGATGTGGTGTAGAAGGTAGTGATGGTGCGCGTGGTCCACTGCCCGTCAGTACTGCGGGCAATGATATAGTTATCCCCACCGAGTTCAGTAATGTCGCTGGCTGTTTTGTGGGCCCAGTCCGTCTCATTATTGAGTGTGAACAGGAAGGTCCGCATCATTTCAACATGGGAATCCGTCCACTCTGCAGGCGATCCCCCCGCGCCAAAGTCATAGCTGAGGCTGAACACTTCACCTGCCGCTAAAACGGTGTAGCCGGTATTGTTGATCTGCACGCGGTTCTTGCTAGGCAGTCCGCCGTGCGAAGCGTATTGCGAACTGCCGTTCATCTGACTGTCGTCTATGGCATCAACCGTCGACTCGGATCCGCTCGCATTGTACCAGTTCGGTGTCTGATCATAGGGGACGGCACCCGATGGCGAATTGGCCTCGAAGTCACCGTTGCCCGTCGATCCGCCGATAATGAGTTGATACACCGGCGTCGGAGGGGGCGGCACCGGTGCGTTCGTCTCGCTGACCGTAATCATCCAGAACAACGCTGGCTCCGCTGTTTCCAACCCGGCAACAAACGTACCCATGTCCCCGGTATTGGTTTGGATGTTGATAGTGCTGTTGGTGTTCCATCCAGCCATCGTCAGGTTTGTTTTAGTAAGAATATGGGCGGAAAGAGAGGCGTCGTTCCGAACATGAAATGTGAAGTCACCGGATACAGAATCAAACTGCGATGAAATACCAACCACCTCTGAGTTTGTCGGATCGCCGCCAAAAATGTATTCGTGCCAATCATTCAGACCGTCCGTATCGCTATGGTCGGTTTTTACCCCCGAGATGCCATACCTGGAAGCATAGCTCTGCCACTGAGGAGGTCCTTTCTGCCAGATACGAATGTAGTCTACTTCAAAATCAGACGCAGGATTGTTGGTGTCCGGAACGCCCCACCATTCAAATATTTCCGAATCGGCCCATACATGCTGACTTACATCCAAAGGCCATCGAGTTGATTGTTTTGTACTGTTCGTCGGGGTATTTTCGATCCAGTCTTTTGTTACGTGATGAATTAATTGTCCATCAGCATAAAAAGAGATGGAGTTGGTATTCCACTCGGCTGCATAGGTGTGGAAACCGTCTGAAAAGCTGAATGGAAGATTTTTATGTGTATCCGTCCATGAATTATTCGGATGTGTTCCCAACTGCCAGTCATGAATGGAAGACCACATCCAGTTCGTGCGCACGGCATGTTTTCCAATCGCCTCGAATACATCCAGCTCTGCTCCGTTTCCCGTTGTCCAGAATGCGCCGGTCTGTTTCTCATCTGCCAGTTTGCATCTGATTTCCATATATCCATATGAAAAGGTGCCTTTGCTCCACATTCCGGCGGTGGTGTGCGTCCAGGTGTCAGTTCCTGGCTCATACCAGTCATAATCCGGTTCATACTTTGTGGTAATCTTGAGCAGACCATTGGTGACCTGTATGTTATCCGGTGAATACTGCCATCCTCCCGGCACGCCGTCCGTATGGTTGGTGTTGTATGTGCGCCCATTAAAGGTGTCCGCCCAGAAAACATCGTCTTTTCCGCAGACTTGCCATTTTGCATGATCCAATCCGTTGGTGAATTCATCACTCATGTTTTCGAGCAGAATCCAGTTCCCGACATTGGAAGGATCGGTGCGGGGGTAGGGTTGGTTGGCTTGCGCTGCCTGCGGTTCCAATCCCTGGAAAGCGTAGAGTCCTGCCAGCACGTACAACATATGTCTGGTTGTATTTTGCATGTTCGTCTTCCTGGGCTCCATTTACGATGATTCTTCCGATTCAGGGTGTTTGGTTTTGATCCGCACCTGGGTGCTGTTGTTAGAAATAGTATCTCATCATTTCTTTTTTCAAACACAGGCAATCTTGCATAAAGCAGGGCTGATATTTCCAATGGTTGGATAAGTCGCTCAGGCTACCAGTTCCAGGTCGGACGGTCTCCCTCCGTCGGGCGGGGCGGATCTACACGTTCACCGACCTTGTTGAAATGCTTTCCGATCGGGAATGTCCGAAGAATATCAACCATATCCATCAGGTTTTCGTGCGACGCTTTATATTGAACTATGTCTCCGGTTTTGTCGGAAATGACAATCAGGAAGCCGCCATACTTGGCACCCCGGATGGGTGCCGTCGCGCGCAGCGCCTGCGAGGTGATACGCGTCGGTTCGCCGGTCATAATAAAGGTTCCCTTTTCGGTTTCGAACGGAATAAAGGTTCCTTCGTTGCGTTCAACCAGAATGCGGTTATCGCCATCCACTTCGTCGGCAATGGCAAAGTATTCAACTGTGAGTTCATGTTCATATTTCACGTTGTTCATCTGCCGCAGTCTTACACCGAAAGTATAGTCCTGCATGCGCAACGGGCGCGGATCCTGATCCAGATGCGGAGTCATAACGGGAGGAGGAATCATGACGCTCGTCTTCGTGAAGTCGATGTCGTATTTCGGCGGATTCTTCAGGGCAACAAACTCGATGTCCTCCGGGCACAACTGGCTGAGGGGCAGCTTGATTTGTTTGCCGCGTTTTGATTTAACAACAACTTCTCTGCCCATCAGGGTCACATATTCCGCTTCGAGAGTTTTGCCGCTCAGGGCAGTCCAGATTCGGAGCGCGGTCGATTCCTGCGGAGCCGGTTCGACGACCGGAACCGGTTCCAGGGCAGCTGCGTCCGGGGTATCAGATGATTTGGCGAAATAATCTTTAAACACCGGGCCTTCCGTAACCGATGCATCGGTCGGGTATAGCTTTTCGTGAACGGCTTCAATTTGATCGCGAGTGAGGGCTTCTGTTTTGAAGATCGGCAGTTTCGGGCCAAGATAGATTTCGTTTTTCGGATAATCAACGCCCTGAACTTCAACCGCCAGCAGCGATTCGAAAAGCCCGCCGGGGCCTTCACCGATCAGCACTTCCATATCCAGCGGCTCACCGGCTTTCAAGGTAATCCAGTCGCCAACGACCGACCGCTGGTTGCCCAGCGGGTGTTTGCGGGAATCGGACGAGGAGGATGACCAGAGCGAAGCAAAAACCGGTTCGGCAGAAGTCGGCCAGCAGGCATTCAGTGCCAGTTTTCCATCCACGCGGACCAGCATGATGTCATCGCCGTTTCCCCAGAAGCGGAAGGTGATATCCTCAGGGTAGACCAATTGTCCTTTGTAGTGCGCCATCCAGCACCAGCCGCCGGTGTCGTTTTCCCCGAAACAGGTTGGGCCAAGAATAGATTGTACCGTCGGGATGCAGAAAAAGGTGGTATAGAGTTTTTTCGGAGACCGGTAAAAGCGTGCAAGCTTGGCAGGTTTCCATCCGGAGATGATAAAGTTTTTAATCTCCTGCATCATGGTATCCGGGGCCATCGGAATGGAGCGACCACTGCGGTTACGCTTGAAGTCGTAGAAGGTTCCGACAAAGTCGTTGCCCACGGTAACCGATTCGCCGAACAGGTTGCCGGTTTCCTGGCCGGGCATAATTTCAAAGCCACCGACTCCACCGGCAATGCCATCCATCATGCCGGCCATTTCCGGCAGCTGAATGTCGGGCATGCTGGCGCGCTTTACCTTGGTGACAATCCGTGCCGTTGCTTTCGGTTTGGAAGATTTCTTCACCTTCACCTTCGGCTTCTTCAGTTTCATTTTCGGCCGATCAACCGGTTTTGGGGGAACGAATTTCTTCTCTTCTTTCTGAACCACATTAAAGACTACCAGCATGCCGGCAAGCAGTATTGCGGCTGCGTGGATGCCCAGGCTGATTACAAATCCGCTAGGAGCGCCTTTGGCAACGCCTGTTGTTTTTTTCATTTTCATCAGTCACCTACCGGAGTTGAATTCAAGCTCTTTACCTGAAGCCAATATGTCACCGGTTCGCGGAATGCAACATAGCGCTTTCGTCATTAAACCCAGTCGCTTTTGCAGTTTGTGGAGATAGGCACCACAGTATCTCGAGGCATGCTGAAAAAAGCCGCTTATTGGTAAATAATCCTGTGTTCGGGACAGGAACCACCGATGCAGAAATTACACACGAATTCGGCGGAGGTTACGGACAACCGTGGACTACCGAGCAAGAAGAGTTCTGTAATGAAGGCGCTTCCGGGTACAGAACCGCATTTATTGGTGATAAGTGCCAATGAGCGGAGATTAGTGGTTAGTTCATTCCTGCTTTTAGTCCCAATCTATTCAAATCCCATCATGCTTGAGTAGGATTTTTTTTTCACACCAAGATCGCAAAGTCCGCAAGGATAACTGGTTGCGTACTTTGCGGTTTTCTGTTCGGGAATGAACGTTTCTTAGTGGTTACCCATTGGTTCCGGCTCTGTCGGTTTGGGATAATGAATCTTTGTAATCAGGTTCGTGGGTGGAAATACCGCCGAGCAAACAGGCAATCTATTTTTGGGCCTTCTTCGCATACCAGGCGTTACGTTCTTTGCCCGAGGCAATGCCATCGCGGTTGACGTCCATTTCAGCAAAGTTTCTTTCCACGTTTTCCTGCTTCCACGGCCAGCCTTTCTGTTCCCATTTTATTTTTTCTTTGGCGATATACATTTCCAGCGACTGGTCACCTTTTTTCAGCTCTCTTTGCGGTTGCCTGACGGGACCGGTGGCGGATACCGCCGGAGCGGTGGTCTGGGGTGTGGCGGCGGGCAGGGCGGTACTGATGCCTTTTTTCTTTTTATCGAACCACGCGTTGCGCTCTTTGCCGGAGGCGATACCGTCGCGGTTGACATCCACTTCGGCAAAGTTGCGTTCTACGTTTTCCTGCTTCCACGGCCAGCCGTTTTTCTCCCACTTAACCTTTTCTTTGGCGATATACATTTCCAGTGTTTGATCACCGGTTTTGAGTGCTCGTTGGGGCTGGGCAACCGCGCCGCTCGAAGACACTGTGGATGCGGCCGGGGCCGCGGGTACGTCGGTGATGTAGGTGACGGCGGGCAACTTCAGAGCACCGATGGTTGGCTGGAAGTCGTTTTCGAAGTTGGGCATGTTGTTATTGTTCCAGGCATCGCGGGCGGGCAGGGCATGGAACCATCGCGGTTCGGTGTGGGTGCGGCTCCAGGCTTTGGCTTGCTTAACCATTTCGGTGACGCGTTCAGGGTTTTGGGCAGCGAGATCTTTGGTTTCGCCGGGGTCGTCGGTAATGTTGAACAGGCGCCAGGGTTGATTGGCGTAGCGGACAACTTTCCAGTCCCCTCTACGTGCGCTGATATCGCTAAAGGTGTTGCGGTGGCGCAGGGAGTAAATCATGTCGCCGTTTCGGCAGTCGGCACCGGCCTGAATGGCTTTGAGGATATCCTTTCCATCGAGCTCTTTGTCCGCCGGAATCTTGGCCCCGGCGAGCGCGGCAAGGGTGGGATAGAAATCAAGTGCGCTGACGGGATGATCATATTTCTGTGCGGGGATTTTGCCGGGCCAGTGCCAGAACATCGGTACGCGGAATCCGCCTTCGAAGGTGTCGCCTTTCACGCCGCGCAGGGGTTGGTTGGAGGAGCCTTTGTCGGCCCGCCCGCCGTTGTCGGCCAGAAAGATGATGAGGGTGTTGTTGAACTGTCCGGTCTCTTTGAGCGCATCGGCCACCATGCCGACGCCGCGGTCGACCGCAACCATCATGCCGGCCACGGTGCGCCGCTGCTCGTTGGCGATGTGCGCGTGGGTTGCCATGTCGTCCGCTTTGGCTTCCATCGGCGTGTGCGGAGCGTTGTAAGCCAGGTATAGGAAGAAGGGTTGGTCTTTGTCGGCGGCTTGTTTAATGAAGCCGACGGCGTGCTGGCTCATCTCGTCGGTCAGGTATTCATCTTCGACGGTCGGCTGTCCGTTGTGCTGCAGTGGGATGAGATAGTCATAGATATGCTGTTTTCCAGCGGCCTTCTGCGCGGCATAGGCCTTCATATACTCTTCCGGGAAATAGTTATGACCACCGCCGAGGAAGCCGTAGAAGTCGTCGAAGCCGCGGTTGTTGGGGTGATACTGCGGATCTTCGCCAAGGTGCCATTTGCCGATGATGCCCGTGAAGTAGCCGGCATCCTGCAACACGGTGCTGATGAGCGTTTCGTTTTCAGGAATTCCCAGTTTGTTGTATTCCTCTATTCCAGCATGCACGGGCGGCAGATTAAACTGTCCGCCGAAGGTGTGCGGGTAGCGCCCGGAGAGCAGCCCCATGCGACTCGGTCCGCAGAATGAATGGGTGACGTAGCCGGACGTGCAGATGGTTCCGGCCTCGGCCAGCGAATCCATTTTGGGTGTGCGGATATCGGGGGAGCCGCTGAAGCCGACATCGGCGTAGCCGAGATCGTCGCACATGATCATTAGAATATTGGGGCGGTTGGCGGCCAGTGCGCTCAGAGAGGTTGCTGCCAGTAAAATTGTTATTATAGTTTTCATAAGAAATCTCCTAGTAGGTTGCTGCAGGTGGAACTGAAAATTCGTCTGCCCGACGAGCGGACCACGCCTCTTCCTGCCGGCGCAGAAGGAACAGCGGGCGTTGTAGCTCCATCTCCCATGCAAACTGTTTTTTGAAAAGCTCTTTCACCAGTTCCGGATGTTTCGCCGCAAGGTCGACCTGTTCTCCGGGATCGTCGGCCAGGTTATGCAGGCGGGCGGGGCGGTCGGGGAAACGCAGCAGTTTCCAGTCGCCGTTGCGGATGGCACCGCGTGTCTCCATTTTCCAGTGCAACGCCTGATGCGGCCGCTCTTTGTTATCCCCCTTGAGATAGGGAAGCAGGTCGACACCATCGGTTTCTTCAATTTTTGTCGGATCGCCGCCGCCGGCTTTTACAAAGGTTGGAAGCAAGTCGAGCGTGATGGCGGGATAGTCATATTGGATGCCTGCAGGCACTTGAGCCGGCCAGGTGAGGACGCCGGGCACACGGATGCCGCCTTCGAGCTGGGTGCCTTTCACGCCGGCAAACGGATAGTTGCTGGAACCGTTCTTGTCCATGGGCCCACCGTTGTCGTTGGTGAATACAATAAGGGTGTTTTCGTACAGCCCAAGTTCTTTGAGCTGATCGATGATCTGCCCGCAGGCGCGGTCCATCGAAAGCGTCATCTGCGCAACCTTGCGGCGGGTGCCTTCGAGCTGCGGAAATTCGGAGGCGTCTTTCGGGTCAGGTTGCATCGGGGTATGCACCGCGTTAAACGAAACATAGGCAAAGAACGGCTGGTCTTTATGTCGCTGCATGAAGTCGCAGGTTTCATTGGCAAGCGCATCGGTTAGATAGCCTTCATGCTCAGCATATCCCTTGAAGTTACGTTCGATCCAGTTTTCGTGCCGGGTTGACTTCAGGTCTTTGTAGGCGAAGAAACTGCGGGCACCTCCTCTGAATCCATAAAACTCATCAAAGCCGCGCTTGAGCGGGTGGTATCGGTCGGCAACACCCATGTGCCACTTGCCGAATACGGCGGTTTTATAACCCAGTTCCTGCAGATAGTTGCCCATGGTTTTAAGGTGCGTCGGCAGGCCCATCTCGTCGCCAAGCAAACCGCTGTGGGGACTCATAATGCCGGGCACATTGATTTCCTCGAATCCAAAGCGCTGCTGGTACATTCCCGAGAGCAGGCCGGCACGGGACGGCCCGCAGGTGGAGCCGGTTACGTAGAACTGAGTCAGTATCATCCCGTCTTTGGCCAGCTTGTCGAGATGCGGCGTTTTCATGTGGTGACTGCCATGAAACCCAAAGTCTCCATATCCCGCATCATCGGCGAAAAGCAGAACAATGTTCGGTTTTTCCAATGCCTGGACATGGGTTGAAAAAACCAGTCCGATAATGAGTGCCGCAATGCATTTCATACTATTGCTCCTTCTGCCAGACCCTGATGTATTCCACCTCAAAATCGGAAGGGAGGCTGGCCGGCTCCGGCACAGCCCACCATTCGAAGATTTCAGAATCCGCCCATACATGATGACCGACATCCATAGGCCAACGGTCTGAATTGTGGTCTCCTTTTGCCGTTTCCACGTGTTCTTTTGTGATTTCGTGAACCAGCTGACCATCGGCATAGATTTTGACAGAATGTTCATCCCACTCGGCCGCGTAGGTGTGGAATCCGTCGGCAAAGTCAAACGGGAGCGGCTTGGTATCGGTCCAGGAAACATTCTTATGCCCTTTATGTTTCCAGTCATGAATCGAGGACCACATCAGGTTTTCCCGTTTCGGATGTTTTCCGATGGCTTCGAATACATCCAGCTCGGCACCGTCCCCGGTGGTCCAGAACGCGCCGGTTTGTTTGGTGCGGGGCAGTTTGCATTTCATTTCCATGTAACCGTGGGTGTATGTTTTTTTAGTCCAGATGCCTCCGGTGGTATGTGTGAAGACATCGCTTCCGGGCTCGACCCACGGGTAGTCCGGATCATATTTCGTTGCGATCTTGAGCAACCCGTTTTCAACCCGGACATTCTCGGGAGAGTACTGCCATCCTCCCGGTATGCCGTCGGTATATTTTGTGTCGAAGGTGCGCCCTTTAAATTTTCCCGCCCAGAAAACCCCGTCTCTGCCGCAAACCTGCCATTTGTCTTCATCCAGCTGATGACCATCGAATTCATCGCTCAGGTCTTGATTCAAAATCCAACCTCCTTCATTGGCAAGATCGGTTAGCGGGTAGACTTTGTCGCGGGCATTAAAACGCTTAATCAGATCGGCGACGATTTCCGGTTTGCTATCGGCAATGTTGACGGTTTCATGGGGGTCGTTTTTGTGGTCGTAGAGTTCGATGTCAACCGGGGCGGCATCCGGGGTGCGGACATCTTTCCAGAGAACGAGGCGATAACGGTCGGTGCGCATGGCGTATCCCATCAGATGATTTTCAAACAGCTCTCGATCCCATTTATCACCCTGCTGCTTGATGATGCGCTCTTCGACCTGTTCGATGAGCGGGCCGAAAAAGGTTTCGCGCATCTGGGGCATCAGCGGGTTGGCCGCCCATTCACGCAGGGCCGGGTTGGGGAACTGGGTGAATGCGGCATCCTCCCATTTGCGGTCCGGGTTGGTCAGCAACGGCATAAAGCTGGTTCCTTCAACGTGATCCGGTGTGGAGAGATTGGCGAGGTCGCAAAGGGTGGGGTACATATCCACTAGCTCCACCAGGGCATCGGTTTTTTTGCCCCGGTTCCTGTCGGGCATGTTCGGAGTCCAGATCATCAATGGCACACGGGCCGAAATCTCATAGTTAGTGGCTTTGCCCCAGATGCCCATGTCGCCGAGGTGCCAGCCGTGGTCGCCCCAAAGAATAATGATGGTATTGTCGCGCACGCCGGCTTCCTCAAGCGCGGCGAGCACTTTGCCAATCTGCGCATCGATATAGCTGACGCACCCGAGGTAGGCATGCTTCAGGTTGCGCGACAGCTCCGGGTTGAAATTTCCAGCCTTTGGAATATCCGACCGCACGCGCATTTCGAACGAGGCATGCAGGCCCATGGCGGCGCCGTCTTGGGGCGGTGTGGTATGCTCGGCGAGCGGAATGCTGTCATGATCGTATAGATCCCAGTATTTTTTCGGGGCGATGAACTCGAGATGCGGCTTATAGAAGCCGAGGCCCATGAAGAAGGGTTTTCCATCGGCGATCATCTCTTTCATTGTGGCGATCGCAATATCGGCATTGTGGCCGTCGCGGTAGGCATTGTCGGGCACATCGGCGAATTCATAGGCCGGGCCGTGGACCAGTCCGGTTTTGCCAACGCCGACCCAATATTTTTCCTCAAGAAACGCTTTGGTCTCTTTCAGGTTCTGCTGATTTTCGGGCAGGGCGTAGGGGTAGTATTTCGGTTTCGGGGGATCGATCTTCGCCCGTTTAAAGTTCCACGAGGCTTCGTCGCCGAATTTGGTCTGGTTATGAAAGATTTTTCCGATTTCCACGGCATTGTAGCCGTTGGCAATGAATTGCTGGGAGAGGGTGACGATATCCGGATTGAGGACGCGGAAGTGAGCATAGTTTTCCACAACCTTGATCGTATCCGGGCGGGCACCGCACATCAGACTGGCGCGCGATGGGCCGCAGATGGCTTCCTGGCAATAGGCGCGATTAAAAAGGAGTCCCTCGCTCGCCAGCTTATCCATGTTGGGTGTGATGGCGATTTCGGAGCCATAGCACCCCAGTTCCGGGCGCAGGTCGTCGATGGCCAGAAATAAAATGTTCGGGCGGTCGAGCGGAGTCATTTGTGGCGTTTGGACTCCTGCCTTGGCGATGGCGGCCAGACCTATTGACATAAGGATTAGTGCGTTTTGTTTCATCGACAGCGTCTCCACAGGTTTTAATGTGAAATGAATATCGCACATTATAACAGCGTTCGATATAGCCGTTACTGCACAATACAGGGTGGATATTGCACAAAAAGCAGGTTTTCTGACGCAGGAAATCCATAACTGCTGCTGGAAGTTCCCTCCCATTGAGCCGGTGAAATAGTGTGATGGGTCGTGGGGGGGAGATGGGGCATTCCTGTTCGTTGCCGTATTGGCCCTTGCACTTCGCGCAGTGGTATGGGGAGTGGAACTCTATTCAGATACGGACAGCCATTTTTCGGGCCTCTTCACCAAGACCTTTCTTTAACAAGATTACTGGCGCGCAGTTGGCGGGGCGATCAACGGCAAAATAAACAACAAGTTCGATATTGCTGGGTTCGACCAAACTGTTGAGTTTTTAGGCCGGTCGGCGCACCGCGGGCAACGGGCTTCTCGGTGGAAATGCCGGCATTATCGACGTCAGCTATCAGGAAGGCAATGACGCGGGAAAAATCTATTTTGATTTGTTCGATGTGGAGGGTAACCACTCCGCCGGCTCGCCTTTATCGGGGTCCACGATTCGCTCGACGATGACCGCTATTCCGAGAAATTCCGGGTTTGGTGGGTTTTATTGTTCAGTTTGCCCTTAGATCATAAAGTCGAGGGCGAGGGGCTTTTCCGCAGCGATGAGGTCGGCGAGGTCGGCGACGGTGATGGCTTCGGTTTCTCTTCTGAGGGATTCAGTGAGCCGGTTCCAGATCGTGGATGCGGAGCTGCGGTCCTGTTCGGAAACGAGTTCGAGCCGGCCTTCAAAGAGTTCTATGATTTCAAGCAGGGATATGGTTTCGGCCGGCCGGGCGAGGATGTAGCCACCTTTTCGGCCGCGCACGGTTCGCACGAGCCCGGCGTTTCGCATGGGAATCAGAATCTGCTCAATGTAAGCAATGGAGATTCCTTGCTTCCGGGCAACCTCTTTGCCGCTGACGGGGGAGGAATGGCCCCCGTCGGCAGCAATTTGCGCAAGGATGCGCAAGCCATACCTCGGCTTGGTTGAAAGCTTCACGAAATACACCTAAATACTGTATTCCGGGAAGACATTATGACGGTTCAGTTCGCTGGTGATCTGCGCAATGGCATCGGTACGGTCGATCTCGTCATCGAGCGACAGGTCAACCAGTTGTTCATCCACCGGACTTTGTCCTGCACTGATCACCAGCAACTCATTCGGGGAGTTGAGGTGTTTCAGTAGCGACAGCTCATAGGCGTCAATCCGGTCGAGGGCGCTGATAAAGATCAGACCGGCATCGGTCAGAATGCGTCCCAGCTCGCCGATACGGCGGATGTGTTCCTCCCGGTTCTGGAAGTTGTTTTCCAGGTCGGCATCCAGTCCTTCCATCAGGCTGTTGACGCCGAGGTAGAAGGATTGGTTGCGATCGTTGAACAGCTTGAGTTCCAGGGATTTTGCCAGCTCATTTTTCTTGGCGGCGTTGCCGATGAAGAGGACGGCTTTTCCTTTGTGACCATTGCGGTTGGCGCGGACGCCGGCATCGATCTGGCTCTTTTCCCACAGGAATTCGCGGCGATCAACACTGCTGACGGCTGCAGATTCTCCACCGACGTCGGCACCCGGTTTATCCACGCTCAGGCAACCTTCAATCATTCCGGCACCGGCGGTGGTATTGGTGATGGGGTCGATGAGGATGAAGCTGCCCGTTTCTTTGTTTGCTGTATAGGGGTCGAAGAAAAGCGGGAGGTGTGTGGCAATGACAATGCGGCCGATTTCGTTCAGCTTCAGTTCGTCAGCGGGATTTTTCTCCAATGTGTTTACATCAATGTTGAATTTCAGTTCAGAAACCTTGGCCTTGGTGGTGCGGCTGGTATGCCGGATGACAAAGGTCCTGCCTTCTTTCAGCAGCGTTTCGGTCATCCAGACAATGGACGCTTCGAGGTGTGTTGCCATCTGCGGCACGTTTTCAGCGTGCACAATCATTTCGCCATTGGAAATGTCGATTTCGTCGTTGAGCTCGAGGGTAACGGCCTGAGAGGCAAATGCTTCATCCAGATCGCCGTCGGCGGTGACGATGCGCTTGATGGTTGACTCTTTCAGTGACGGCAGGGCCTTGATTCTGTCGCCGGGGCGCACCGTTCCCGATGCCACCGTTCCGGCAAAACCTCGGAAGTCGAGGTTGGGGCGGCTGACGAGCTGTACGGGGAAGCGGAAGTCGTCGAAATTGAATCCGGCGGCGACATCGACTTCTTCAAGGATTGGAAGCAGGGCCTCTCCTTTGTACCAGCCTGTTTTGTCTGATTTTTCTACCACGTTATCGCCTTTAAGGGCGGAGATCGGGATGAAAGTTACATTCGGCAGGTTGAGGTCGGCGCTGAATTCCTCAAAGTCCGCTTTGATCGACTCGAACACCTCTTCATCATAGTCTTTCAGATCCATCTTATTGATCACCACCACAACGTGCTTGAGGCCCAGTAGGGATACCAGAAAGGTGTGTCGTTTGGTTTGGGTGATTACGCCGTAGCGGGCATCAATGAGGATGAGCGCGAGGTCGGCCGTTGAAGCTCCGGTGGCCATGTTGCGGGTATACTGCTCGTGGCCGGGGGTGTCGGCGATGATGAACTTCCGCTTCGGAGTGGCAAAGTAGCGGTAGGCCACATCAATGGTGATGCCTTGTTCCCGTTCGGCTTTGAGTCCGTCGAGCAGCAGGGCATAGTCAATTTCGCCTTCACCGGCGTTGCCGATTTTTTCGCTGTCGGCATGCAGCGCGCTGAGCTGGTCGTCGAAGATCAGTTTGCTATCGTATAGCAGGCGACCGATCAGGGTTGATTTTCCATCGTCCACTGAACCGCAGGTCAGCAGGCGCAGCAGGCTTTTATTTTCGTGTTGGTTTAAAAAATTATCAATATCCATGGTTCTGTCCTCTCGTGAAACGTGACGAGTAATGTGTGATCCGGGTTTAGAAATAGCCTTCGCGTTTTTTCTGCTCCATGGAGGCATCGGAATCTTTGTCGATGGCGCGGGTGGAGCGTTCGCTGAGGCGGGTGGTCATCATTTCCTCTACGATTTTTTCAACTGTGTCGGCTTGCGAGGCAACGGCCCCGGTGAGCGGATAGCAGCCGAGGGTCCGGAAGCGGATCATTTCTTCTCGCGGCTCCTGGCCATCCAGCGGAAGACGCTCGTCGTCGACCATCACCGTCATGCCGTTATATTCAACCACCGGGCGTTTTTTTGCGAAGTAGAGCGGGACAATCGGAATATTTTCCAGACGGATGTATTGCCAGATGTCGAGCTCGGTCCAGTTGGAGAGCGGGAAGACGCGCACGCTTTCGCCGGGATTGATGCGAGCGTTGTAGTTTGCCCAGAGTTCCGGGCGCTGGTTTTTCGGATCCCACTGATGATGTTGGTCGCGGAAGGAAAAGATACGTTCCTTGGCCCGTGACTTTTCTTCATCGCGCCGGGCTCCGCCGAACGCGCAATCGAACTTATGATGATCCAATGCGGCCAGCAGGGCCTGCGTTTTCATCAGGTCTGTGTATTTCCGGCTGCCCAGCTCAAAAGGGTTGGCACCCGCAGCCCGCCCTTCTTCGTTGGAGTGAACCAATAGGTCGAGCCCCTCATCCGCGCAGAATTTATCGCGGAACTGGATCATTTCCTTGAATTTGAAGGTGGAGTCGATGTGCATGAGCGGAAAGGGGACTTTACCCGGATAAAATGCTTTCTGAGCAAGGCGCACCATCACCCCGGAGTCTTTGCCGATCGAATAGAGCATGACCGGATTCTCGAATTGGCTGTAGGCGTCGCGAATGATGCGGATACTTTCCGCTTCCAACTGTTTTAACTGACTGAGCTGGTATTTCATGTTTGGTTTCCTGTTATTTAAGATCCTTTGTTCTGACAATTTTTCCATCGACTACGTGCAGGCCGCACTCTTTCTGTTCCGGCGATTCCCACCACCACCGTCCGGCTCGAATATCTTCGCCGGGCTCGATGGCCCGCGTACAACAGGCGCAGCCGATGCTGACAAAGCCTTGATCATGCAACGGGTTGTATGGCACATCGTGCTCTTTCAGGTGGCTGAGTACATCGCTGAGCGACCAGTCGATCAGCGGATTAAATTTCGGAATGTCATTGCCGGCATCCCATTCAATCGCATGCATCTCGGTGCGGGTGGGGGATTGGTCGCGGCGCAGTCCGCAGATCCAGCCGCTGGAAGCCCCGAGCATTCGGCGAAGCGGCTTCATTTTCCGAACGCCGCAGCAGCGTTTTCGGGCTTCGATACTCTTTCTGAAAAGATTTACACCTTCTTCGGCAACCATTTGCTCAACTTCGTCTGCGTCGGGAAAAGTGGTTTTGATCTTTATATCGTATTTTTCTTCGGTCGATGCAATGAGGTCATAGGTCTCCGGAAAAAGGCGGCCGGTATCGAGTGTGAAAATGGGGATATTTAGCCCGCCTTTTGCGATTAGATCTGTAATTACCTGATCTTCCTGCCCCAGAGAGGTGGCGAAAACCGGACGTTCCAGATGCTCGGCGGCAAATTGCAGCAGTTCCTCTGCTGAGGCTCCCGCAAGCTCGTTTTGCAGGGTTTTTATGTTATTTTGACTAATTTTGCTCATGGATTTTATCTCGTTCTGTTTGGGTCAACGGGGCAATAACCTATATACATGATCGGAATAGTAAAGTTAAAATGATAAAAAATTATAATGATGATAGTGTATTAATTGTATTGGCGTGTCGCTATCGGGTGAATTTTTAGGCAAACAGAAGTAAATGTGCCGGTATCATTGCTCAATCAGCCGAGTTTCAACGAGCTAAACACCCGACTACGAGTTTCATGCGTAGACAACAGCTGCCGGATAGGCATGCTGCGGTCCAAAGGACGGCAAACGACTGCATGGATAGTGAAAAAAAGAGATTGGCTGTGTTTTGCTTCTTTTTTCAATTTCGGATGGAGGGTTTGTTCTAAACCAGCAGTGCATTGGTGCTGGATTTTTGTAGCCCGGATCTGCCGGACTGGAGCAATTTACGGGTTCAAATGAAAGGATTTCGGCTGAGGAAAAGGGGTTTAAGGGTTGCATTGTCCGATGTGTTCAGTAAATTTTGAACATTATGAATGATAACATTCAGAGTCGGCAGTTATTGAGCGAACTCGAGGGCGAGGTTATTGCTCTATTTGTTCGTATGGCGGATGTTTTGAATCTGCCCCGCTCAGTGGGGGAGATCTATGGAATCCTCTTTATTTCAAGTCATCCGCTCTGTCTGGATGATTGTCGCATTCGTTTGAACATCAGTAAGGGTTCGACCAGCCAGGGACTCAAGATTCTTCGTTCGTTCGGCGCCATTCGCACGGTCTATATTCCCGGAGACCGAAAAGATTATTATGTAGCCGAGTCTTCGCTTCGTAAAATTGCTTCCGGTTTTGCCAGCGAGCAGATTCAGCCGCATGTGGCCAGTGGGCATGAACGGTTGGAACGCATTCGCGATTTGCTCGATCAGCATGACGATGAGCAGAAAAAAGAGCTGTCGGAAAAAATCGACCTCCTGGAAAACTGGCAGCGCAGGGCCGGTAAAACACTTCCTCTGATTCTCAAGCTGATTGGAAGTGGTCGCGATGGATAAGGCATTTCAGTGTGAACCTGGAGAGCTCTGGTATTGTGTCCGAACAAAACCTAAGAAAGAGCGGATGGCGGCGGCTAACATGGCGGCGCTTCATGGGTTGGAAGTTTTCTGCCCTCAGATTCGGTTTCGCCGGAAAACGGCGCGGGGACCTGTATGGTTTCAGGAAGCCATGTTTCCCGGGTATATGTTTGCGCGTTTTGACATGTTTGAAAATAAACGACTGGTTTCGTATTCGCCGGGCGTACTGAATCTTCCCACCTTTAATGGACGTTACGTACCCGTTCCGGAATCGGTGATAAAAACCATTCAGAAAGATCTGGATGATAATGGTTCGGTTGATGCCGGCATGCCACTGGAGGTCGGCGAGGAAACCACCGTACTGGAAGGGTCCATGCGCGGGTTGAAGGTGAAGGTTATAAAAGTCATGACTGCGGAAGCCCGGGTGGCGGTATTGCTTGAAATGCTGGGAACGTTGGTTGAGGCGGAGTTTCCTGTGGATGCGCTTGAGCATCGCACGGAGCACCGGGCGGCTGATGACTGAGTCCCGTGCATGCAGATATCCAATGATTAGATATTCGATAACGATTGAGAATGCCCGGACGGTTTTGGGATTGGCTTGGCAACCGAGTGCCGTAGCGTGCTGACCGGGCTCATTTACGTGTTGAACCTGTAAGCTTGAGATAAAAAAATGAGGTAATGTTTGTTGTTTAGTCGGAATGGCATGGATTGTGTTATGTTTTCCGCAACTAGAGCTGTTTAGGATATAGATTTTAAAAAACTGGAACTGAATTATGTGTGGAATTGTTGGATATTTTGGAAAGAGAAAAGCATCGGAAATTCTGGTGGATGGATTGCGCCGGTTGGAATACCGAGGATACGATTCAGCGGGAGTAGCCTGTCTGCATGACGGAAGCATTGCTGTTGTAAAAAATCCGGGAAAGATTAAAGAACTTCGCCAAAAGGTGAGCGATACGGCCACATTGACCATGACGGAATCGAGGATGGGGATCGGTCATACGCGCTGGGCCACTCATGGTCCGCCGACGGAAAAAAATGCGCACCCGCATCTCGATGCCTCCGGGCATTTTGCCATGGTTCACAACGGGATCATTGAAAACTATAAGGATATTCGCAAAGGACTGGCTTCCGAGGGGATCGAGTGCATTTCTGATACAGATTCCGAGGTGTTGGTTCAACTCATCTCCTTTTTATACAAGGATAACCTCGAGGATGCGGTCAGCGAGGCGCTGCAGAAGATCAAGGGCACCTACGGTATTGTGGTGATGTCCGATCACGAGCCCGGTAAATTAGTGGTGGCCCGCTGCGGCAGTCCGATTGTGATCGGGCTTGGTAAAAATGAAACGGTCATTGCCAGCGATGCTTCAGCCATCATTCCGCACACCCGTGATGCTGTATATCTTGAAGACTATGATATGGCGGTGATCACAGAAGACGGCATGGAGATGTGTAATCTGCAGCGGGCTCCGGTCAGCCGCGAAGTCACAGAAATGGATTGGGACACCGGAGCCGCTGAAAAAGGGGAATATGAGCATTT
This sequence comes from Pontiellaceae bacterium B12227, assembly GCA_029432775.1. Classification (GTDB taxonomy): domain Bacteria; phylum Verrucomicrobiota; class Kiritimatiellia; order Kiritimatiellales; family Pontiellaceae; genus Pontiella. The sequence goes on from JAROAZ010000018.1 coordinate 82,398, forward strand.
CATGCTGAAAGAAATGTTTGAGCAACCACAATCGATCCGCAATGCGATCCGCGGTCGCCTGGATTATGACATGGGCACGGCCGTACTTTCAGGACTTGATTTTTCAGCAAGGGATGCCGCCCAGATTAATCGCGTTCTGGTTGTAGGTTGCGGAACCTCGATGCATGCCGGCATGGTCGGGGAATATGCCATTGAAGAAATGGCCGGCGTTAATGCGGAAGTGGAGCAGGCGGCTGAATTTCGGTACAGAAATCCGCTTATTACTCCGAACGACCTGGTTGTTGCAATCAGTCAGTCCGGGGAAACCGCCGACACGTTGGCCGCTGTTCGGGAAGCGAAACAGAAGGGTGCAATCGTTGCCGGTCTTTGTAATGTGGTGGGCTCCACCATTGCCAGAGAAACCGGGCGGGGTGTGTACCTTCATGCCGGTCCGGAGATCGGCGTTGCTTCCACCAAGGCATTCACCTGTCAGGTCTCTGTAATGTTGATGATGGCCCTGAAAATTGCCAGAACCCGCCGAATGCCACGACATGATGGAATTGAATTTGCACGATGGATTCAGAAATTGCCGGATCTTGTTGAGAGGGTACTGGCACAGAATAAGGCAATCAAAGCGGTGGCTCAGAAATATGCCAAAGCGGATAATGCATTTTTCATCGGCCGTGGTTATCTGTTTCCGGTTGCGCTTGAGGGCGCACTGAAATTAAAAGAAATCAGCTACGTTCATGCAGAAGGGTATCATGCCGCAGAGCTGAAGCATGGTCCGATTGCGCTGCTGGAGGAGTGCACTCCGGTGATTGCCCTGCTGAACAATATTCCGGGCAAAGATAAAACTCTTGGAAATGCAGAGGAGTGCAAGGCGCGAAAGGCCCCTGTTATTGCAGTCGTTTCAGAAGGCGATGAAGGCAGTGCGGATGGATTTGATGATATGATCGTTATTCCTGATTGTCCTCCGGCGATTGCCCCGGTTCCCACCGTGGTTGCGCTGCAATTGCTCTCGTATCACATTGCGGCAGCTCGTGGATGCGAAATCGATCAGCCGCGAAATCTCGCGAAATCAGTAACCGTGGAATAGGCAGCGAAAAGTCTAATCATTGTGAAGCGTTTTATTATAACCGGCGGTGCCGGATTCATTGGGTCTGCAGTCTGCCGCTACCTGGTGAAGGAAAAACAAGTTGAGGTTTTAAACCTCGATAAGTTGACCTATGCCGGAGTGCCGGAATCGCTGAAAGAAATTGAAGACAGCGAGCGGTATCGCTTCGAGCAGGTGGATGTCTGTAATCAGGTAACGGTTGCTTCCCTATTTGCAGATTTTCAGCCCGATGCTGTCATGCACCTTGCTGCTGAATCGCACGTGGACCGTTCCATCGATGGACCTTCCGCTTTTATGGAAACCAACATTATGGGGACCTACACGATGCTGGAGTGCGCGCGGGAATACTGGCTGTCTCTGCCCGAGGACCTTTCTGTCCCCGAATCAGAGTCTCCAAACTCCAAACCCCAAACTCCAAACCGCTCCAATTTCCGATTTCACCATATTTCCACCGATGAAGTGTACGGCTCGTTGGGAGCGGCGGGCCTTTTTGAAGAGACCACGTCGTACGATCCGCGCTCACCCTATTCGGCCAGCAAGGCTTCTTCCGATCACTTGGTGAAAGCCTGGTTTCATACCTACGGTCTGCCGGTAGTGATTACAAATTGCTCCAATAACTATGGTCCCTATCATTTCCCGGAAAAGTTGATCCCCCTCGTGATATTAAATGCGTTGGATGAGAAGCCGCTTCCTATCTATGGAAAAGGGGATAACATTCGTGACTGGCTCTATGTTGAGGACCACGCCAAAGCACTGGTGAACGTGGTTGAAAAAGGACGGCTTGGCGAAACCTATAACGTTGGCGGACGTAATGAACGAACCAATCTTGAGGTGGTGGAAACCATTTGTGAAATTCTTGATGAGCTTCGGCCACGGGAGTCCGGAATGTATAAGGATCTGATTACATTTGTAGCCGACCGTCCTGGTCATGATGCTCGCTATGCCATCGACGCTACCAAGCTGGAGACTGAGCTCGGCTGGAAAGCCGAAGAAAACTTTGAAACGGGTATCCGCCGCACCATCCAGTGGTATCTGGCTAATAAATGGTGGTGGAGCCCGCTCCGCGAAGGGCGATATTCCGGAGAACGGTTGGGAAAAGCATAACGGAGATTTCGAGATGAAGGGAATTGTACTAGCGGGTGGTAGCGGAACGCGCCTGCATCCACTGACCCAGGTGGTCAGCAAGCAGATGCTTCCGGTGTATGATAAGCCGATGATCTACTATCCGATTTCCACACTCATGTTGGCCGGCATTCGTGATGTGCTGATCATCAGTACACCACATGACCTCCCCATGTTTGAGCAATTGCTAGGGGATGGGTCGAAGATCGGAATGAATTTCACCTATTCGTTGCAGCCGAGTCCCGATGGGCTGGCCCAGGCGTTTATCATCGGCAAGGAATTCATTGGGGAGGACTCGGTGGCTTTGGTGCTGGGGGATAATATTTTTTATGGCCACGGATTCCCGAAAATGCTTCGGCGGGCCGGTGACATGGAATCAGGTGCGTCAATTTTCACCTATCCTGTTCGTGACCCGGAGCGATATGGCGTGATTGAATTAGACGAAAACGGGGCGGCAGTTTCTCTGGCAGAGAAGCCAGTGGAACCAAAATCAAATCTAGCGGTCACCGGCTTGTATTTTTTTGATCATAGCGTGGTTGAAATGGCTGAGACGTTGAAGCCCTCTGCTCGGGGAGAACTGGAAATTACAGATCTGATCAGGAACTACCTGACGTCTGGAACGTTGAATGTGGAAAATCTCGGGCGCGGCTTTGCCTGGCTCGATACCGGAACGCATGAGTCTTTGCATCAGGCGGCAAGTTATGTTGAGACCATAGAGGCGCGGCAAGGGCTGAAGATTGCCTGTGTCGAAGAGATTGCCTATCGGTTGGGTTATATTCAAAAAGCCCAGTTAGAGGCGCTGGGAAAAGTGATGGGAACAAATGCCTATGGCCAGTATCTGTTGCGTATAGCGCGAGCAGACATTTAATGGATTAAAAATTTAGAATTCCCTCCGACTGATTATTAGCCACCTGTGGGGGAGCGATTCGTGCTCAATATCGCAAGAAAGGGTGGAAAAATTCAGTGGTTTGGATTTTCTTATGTGGGCATTTGCTGCTCAATGATGTGGCTATCCTGACCTCATTGAGCTGCGGCATCTATATGCTCACTGTTTAGTTGCAGAGGCAGGAAACGCGACATATCGGGAGTTAATGTATAAAATCCGAGTGGTATATGTTGAACATTGTTTGTTTCTCTATTATGTTTCTCTTTCTTGTTCAGGGGGAGATCGTATTCTGAACACCTCAATAAGGAGAAGCAGTTGTGAAAAAAGCATTGATTACAGGTATTACCGGGCAGGATGGTTCATATTTAACCGAGTTGCTCATGAGTAAGGGGTACGAAGTACACGGAATTATTCGGCGCGCCAGTTCGTTTAATACCCACCGCATTGATCACCTGTATGAGGATCAGCTGGAGGGAAATCCCCAGATGTTCCTGCACTATGGCGATATGACAGACTCCAGTAACCTGAACCGTATCATTGAAAAAGTTGAGCCTTCGGAAATCTATAACCTGGCGGCCCAATCGCACGTACAGGTTTCTTTCGAGGTGCCGGAATACACGGCCGAAGCCGATGCCATCGGAACGTTACGCATTCTGGATGCCATCCGCGAAACCGGAATCGACAGTCGCTTCTACCAGGCCTCGACTTCTGAGCTTTACGGCAAGGTGATGGAAGTTCCGCAGACCGAAACCACTCCGTTCTATCCGCGTTCACCCTACGCTGTGGCCAAGCAGTACGGATTCTGGATCGTGAAAAACTATCGTGAGTCCTACGGCCTGCACGCCAGCAACGGCATCCTCTTTAACCACGAATCCCCGCGTCGCGGCGAAACCTTTGTAACCCGTAAAATCACGATGGCAGTGGCCCGAATTTCCCGGGGTCTTCAGAAGTGTCTCTACATGGGGAACATCGATGCGCTGCGCGACTGGGGCTATGCTCCGGACTATGTCGAAATGATGTGGATGATGCTTCAGCAGGATGCGCCGGATGACTATGTGGTTGCGACCAATGAAATGCATACCGTCCGAGAATTTATTGAAAAATCGTTCGCGTGTGTCGATGTTGAAATTGCTTGGGAAGGCAAAGGCGTTGATGAGGTTGGTAAAAACAAAGCGACGGGCGATGTTGTGGTCCGGATGGATGAGCGCTACTACCGCCCTTGCGAAGTCGAGCAGCTTCTCGGCGATCCGGCCAAAGCAAAAAAACAACTTGGCTGGGAGCCCAATGTTAAGTTTTCCGAGCTCGTTAAGATTATGACAGAAGGTGATCTTCGACTCCTCGAGAATCCTAATTACGAAATCGGATTTTAGAGAAACTGTTTATAGTTGGTGGTTTGGAGTTGGGTGTGAGCGATTTCAAAGAACTTGAAGTTTGGCGTAAGGCGATTGAGGTCGTAACCGGTATTGATCGCATATCGTCCAATTTTCCAGATTCGGAAAAGTTTGGACTCACCAATCAGATAAGGCGAGCTGCGATAAGTATCCCGTCAAATATTGCGGAGGGTGGCGCTCGTCACCATGCCAATGACTTTATCCACTTTCTTCGGATTGCAGACGGATCTGCTGCAGAAGTTGAAACCCAACTCATAATTGCCGGGAAGCTTGGATTTTTTGATTCTGAAGAATCCCGGATTAACGAACTTGTTATTATCCGGAAAATGTTGGCCGGATTAATTAAATCACTGAGGTGAAAATTATGGGTTTATCAACCCCAAACTCCAAACCCCAAACTTCAGACTCCATTCCTCGCGATGCCAAAATCTATATAGCCGGCCATCTAGGTCTGGTTGGTTCTGGAATCCGGCGGGCTTTGGAGCGCCATGGCTATACCAACCTGCTCGGTAAATCGCGTAATGAAGTTGATCTGATTAACCAGCAGTCGGTCGAAAAGTTCTTTACCGAAGAAAAACCGGACTATGTCGTCCTGGTTGCGGCCAAAGTGGGTGGCATTGTGGCAAACAGCACGTATCGCGGTCAGTTCATCTATGAAAATATGATGATTGAAATGAATGTCATTCATGCGGCCAAAGTTCACGGGGTGAAAAAACTCCTGTTCCTCGGATCCAGCTGCATCTATCCCAAGATGGCTCCGCAGCCGATGGTGGAGGAGCATCTGCTCACCGGACCGCTTGAGCCGACCAATGAGCCGTATGCTATTGCAAAGATCGCGGGCATTCGCCTTTGTGATGCGTACAACCGTCAGTACGGAACGAATTTTATCTCCGCCATGCCGACCAATATGTATGGGCCCGGCGATAATTATCATCCAGAGAATTCACATGTGATGCCGGCCTTCATCCGGCGTATGCATCTTGCGAAGTGTGTGGATAACGAAGATTGGGATTCAATCAGGGCAATTTACAGCCACGAAAAGGCACAAAAAAACACCAAGACAGAACAGCCGGATAAGAAGCACTTGGTTGAATGGCTCGCTGCAAGTGGGATCAATCAGCTCCAAACTTCAGACTCCAAGCTTCAAACCGAACTTTCCTGCTGGGGCAGCGGATCTCCTTTCCGGGAATTCCTGTATAGCGACGATCTGGCGGAAGCCTGCGTTTTTCTCTTGGAAAACATCAATTACGCCGATGTTGCATTCGAAGATTCAACCGGTACGGTTCAGTCGCATGTGAATGTCGGTTCCGGCACAGAAATCACCATCAAAGAACTGGCTGAAACAGTGGCTGATGTGGTCGGCTTTGAGGGCGATATTGAATGGGATACGTCCAGGCCTGATGGTACACCCCGTAAGCTGATGGATTCTTCCAAACTTCGGAAACTCGGTTGGGAGCCCAGGGTCGAACTGCGCGAAGGGATCGCCCGCGCTTATGCAGATTTTAAAACACGCTACTGTTCATAACATATGATTTCCCGTATCGCCGCCATCCAGGCGGCCTTGCCTCAGATGTTGCCGGATTTTTTTGCACCATAATGAGTAAGACTTTGAAGTATTGTTAAGGCAAGCAGGCAAAATCTGAATAAGCATGAAGGGTGGTCCGATTCGAGACGAAGGATTTCGCCCGTATATTGGAAGGTCAATATCCCGATAAGGTAATAGGCGATTACTCTTGGGGCTTGAGTCTGTTACACCATTAATACCAGATTAACCTGATTTGTATTTTTTGGCCACAAAGAGGTACAAAAGGCACGAAAACTCTGCAGTTCGGGTCTTTGTGTTTCTTGTGCTGGGCTGCCCCCCTTAAACTATGACATTTAAAATGTGAAACCTTTCAGGGCAAATCATCTGCATTAATCCTGACAGCCTTCGCATAGGAAAGTCAGTCTGTCTCTAGGAGTTTTATACGTCTCCTTGATATATCTTGATGGCGGATAATACTATTAATTTATAAAACTATTTATTTCCTGATCTTTTTTATATTTGCTAGCCTACCCCTACGCTTCACGGGGAAGTGTGCTAACCATGGGAGAAAAGGATGAAAAGATCAGTTAGTACCATATTAATAATATTTCTATTGGTCGGAATTACAAAAGCTGAAACCGTTCAGTTTTCCACCTCAACCAACTATATAAGCACGGGAGAGGCAATTGAAGGGACCTATGATATGGCCCTCCAAACCAATGTGCAGGAAATTGCCGGATTATTGATTACCGCCCGGACCGATGCCACGAATCACCAGATTAATGCGGACTCGGGGAGTTTGGGAATCAATAATACATCAACAAATGCCGATCAGGCAGCCCGGTTTGAGGCGGGGGAAACGCTGATTCTTTCCTTCAGCAAAGATGTTGAAATAACTCAGTTTGACTTTAGGTATTTTGACGCCGGCGAATCATTCGTAATCGCCTCGAGCAATCAAGCGGACTTTGTAATCGAATACGATGCGCTTACGGACAAGGGATCAGATTTTATCGAGACAAACCTAACGGTAACCGCGGGCACTGAGATTACATTATCTGTCATCACGAGCGGAAACATCGGTCTAGAGGCAATGGAACTGTCGGTTGTTGGCGGAACCGGAGAACTTTTCCTGAGTATGGAAGCTTCCAATGATTGGATAAATATCGATGTGGACTTTGACGGCGCAGCCGCGACAAACTATGTGCTGCAGAGTTGCTCCAATATGGTTTCCAATCTCTGGAACACAGTCAGCGGCACCTTTAATGCGGATACAAACTGGAACTTCAGCACAACGAACCAATGCCGGTTTTTCAGAGTCATAGAGCAATAATGCGGGTAGGGCGCGGTGTCTCACCGCGCTGTATTCGAGATCGAACAGAGCGGTTTAGCCATAAAGATGCACAAAAAGAAGCCGACTGAACGAAAAGGTCTGTATCGGCTATTTTGTGAGTTTATGTGCCTTTTAGTGGCAAAAAAAACTGATGTATCGGCCCGTTACAAATGGTCCTGTCTAATCAGAATTCCGTATATTCCGAGGTTAATAAAAATGATGCCATCCAAATTCCTGAACCAATCAAGCAAAGTCCGTCTTCTTGCAGCCACCTTTTTTTGGGCACCCTGTACCTATTTGTGGCTCTCCATGTTGCTGTTATTTTTTCCAACCATTGGAACGGCAGATGTGGTGTTCGACCTGCTGGATGACAGCGCAATCTATAGCGTATTGGATGATCAACCTTCCGGTTTAGTAACCAATGGCGGAATACTTGCAACACTAACGGCTTCGGAAGGCGTGCTCAACCGAACCCAGGATGGTTTTGGAATCAATGATCCTTATACGGATGATACCGATGCGCTGGACGTTGGAGAGTACATCGACATTTCCTTCGATCAGGCTGTTTCTTTCAGAAATGTGAATGTGTCATCCTGGAATAAGGACTTTGATTTCGGGGACATTCTCTTGGGAAATGGTGGAATGTATGTTTCTCAGGGAAACATACTGGGGACCGGTGATACCGGATTTAATTTCGTAGTAAGCATAGGACAGGTGGTCAGAATAAAGTCCGTTGCAGGTGAAAGTGCTACGAATGGTTTCTCTTTTGACAGCTTTTCCGTGGAGGCCATCCCGGAACCCGCCGTCATCAGCTTTATCACTCTAATCGGTATCGGCGGCATCATGGCCCGCCGGCTATTTGAATAAAACGTCTTATATTTTATTGCTCAGTGCAGTGCGCAGCGCAGGCTGTCCAGTTATTTCAGCTGTAAGCCCCATGCTGTCTACAGTTAGCTGTTTTTTTACACCTAACATCACGAACTATAGTTCTGATTCATCATTAATCCGATTGCGCCCCTTGGTCTCGGTGCTTCTTACGTATCTACGTGGCTATAAGTTTTTGTACCTTCATTCAGCAGGAAAATTATTCTGTCATTTCATCATCCTGTAAAAATTGGGTTAGTTTACTGGCGGGGCAAGGCCGCCAGGATGGCGGCGATACGTACCGCAGGCATCCTGCCTGCACATGCCGGAAATAAATTGAGGATCGTGTCGCTCCATGGACTACTAGTCCTGTCATTTTATAATCCTGTCCCTGTGTCTTTGTGGGTTCTTGAGTGCGCAACTGCTGCTCAATAGTGTGTCTAATAAGAAGTATCCTATCCGGCAGCAATGTTCCTATCCTCTGCGCGAGATTCTCATTGGTTTAGCAGTAGGATCCTGGCTGTCCTTTCAGTGATACTTCCCGGTCTATTACAAACTCGACAGGCGGGGTGCGCTATCCTACTTTTTAACTCAGTGAAGAGACAATGGGAGATGGATATGTTGGCTGAACAAATTCAGGTAGAAGCTTTAAAATTAAAGCCCGTCGAGAAGGTTCGCTTGGCAGAATCACTGCTTTCCAGTCTGGATAGGCCTGATGTTGAGATCGAAAAAAATGGATGAATGAGTCAGAGCATCGGTATGCGGCTTATAAAAACGGAGAGATTGAGGGGATACCTTTATAGTTTACGCCGAGAAAGAGAGCGTGAACGTCATTTTATAGCCTCCGGCAGACCTTAAACGGATACCACTGATTAATGAAAATCATAAATGCAATACCTGGTTTACTGGAAGAGGAAATGCGGAAACTGCATGGTATAGTCTCAAGCCATGAGGATATCGATGAGGTGGTATTGTACGGTTCCCGTGCCAAGGGGGATTTCCGGCCAGGTTCTGACATTGATTTGACGCTTAAAGGTGAGGGCTTATCCCTAAATGTGCTGACCGATCTTTTAGCAGGGATTGATGATTTGTTATTGCCGTATACCGTCGATTTGTCCATTTTCGACGATATCGATAATCTGGATTTGATAGATCATATTAACAGAGTAGGAAAGGTTGTTTTCAGTAATGATTGAGCACTCAGACATCCGCTGGCAGCAGCGTTTCTTCAATTATCGAAAAGCCTTAACGCAGTTGAAAGAGGTGGCAGGCTTGGAACAGCCCAGCAAGTTCGAAGAGCAGGGGTTGATCAAGGCCTTCGAGTTCACGTACGAACTGGCGTGGAACACGCTAAAGGATTTCCTCGTATACCAAGGGTATACAGACCTCGTAGGATCGCGGGATACGCTTCGTACAGCCTTCAGTCAGGATTTAGTTTCGGATGGTAGAGTCTGGATGAAAATGATTGAGAGCAGGAATAAAACCTCCCATACCTATAACGAAAAAACCGCACGGGAAATTGTAACAGAAGTAAAGGAGACCTTTCTTGCGCAATTTATTGAGCTTGAGATCACCCTTTCAAAACGCTTGGTTGACTAAATCAACGCAAGCTTGAGCCTGTTCGTTCTAAACTGTTACAGCAATTGAATGGTCTATTCCTAAAACCTAACACCTAATACCGCCCAATACCTAACTCCTAACACCACGAACTCTGTTCGCTTATTCATAGTTTTGTTTCCTCCCTTTGGGCTTTGTGAAGCCGCCTTCTTTTCGGCAGAGCCATGTGCCTCTTTGTGGCCAATAAATAAAAACTTACCCCAATACAGTAAATAATTGATTTGTCATTCCATAATCCTGTCCTCAGCCATCGATTCTCCGTTCTCCGTTCTCCGTTCTTCGTTCTCCGCGCCCTCCGCGTCTCTGCGCGAGATAATCCTTTATACCCTAAAACCTAACTCCTAATACCTAACACCGCGTGCTCGGCACGCGCCCTAACGCAAATTACAGACTTCCAAACACCGAACTCGGATGCTATATCATTTCAGAGGTATAAATATGTATGCAACGATCGAAGCAAATTTGGATAATGGACGTATAACAGGCCCTGAAACTAAGTAGCTTCCGGCCCACGGACAGGTTTTAATAACCCTCCTGCCAAACCCGCCCGGGAGGCAATCGGAGGGGAAGTTCGATTTCTCCAGTGTTGCTGGTCGATTGAAGTGGAAGGGGGATGCAGTGAAGGAACAATGGAAATTGCGCGGTGAATGGTAGGCGAATTGAATTAAGGGCGAGAGTTTAACGAATGGAGTGGTATGCAATGAACTGGAATGAAAATATAATCTCCGATCCCGCGGTTTGTCATGGAGCAGCTTGTATCAGAGGAACGCGTATCATGGTTTCTGTTGTCTTGGACAATCTGGCGGATGGACTCTCTCCAGAGGAAGTGCAGAAGAGCTATCCTTCGCTCTCCATAGAAGCGATTCGGGCGGCCATCGCCTATGCTGCCGAGCTATCGCATGAACGTATTCTGGCGATTCCCGCATGAAATTTAAGTTGGATGAAAACATGCCGGCAGAGGCTTGCGCTGTTCTCGCCAAGGCGGGATACGATGCCCATACCGTTTTGCATGAAGAGATGGGAGGACAACCCGATTCAATGATCTCATCCGTCTGTCAATCAGAAGCAAGAATTCTGATTACGTTGGATACAGACTTTTGCAATATCCTGAACTATCCCCCCGAAACCCATCCTGGAATCATTGTCATTCGAACAATGGATCAGTCCAAGTCCTCTGTGTTGGGTTTTATAGAAAGGATTTTGACAGCCATTGAAACTGAGGAAGTTGAAAGAAGGTTGTGGATTGTTCAGCAAGGCGGTATCCGAATTCGCTAACCCTCGACCACGCTCAGTTGTGCAACGAGTTTAATATTTCTGATTGAACGGCTTTCACCGTCACTGTCTTGACCGCGCCCTTGGCGCTATACACGTAAAACTTAAATCCTATGCTCGCTATTTGCCAGTTTGACCTAAAACCTAATACCTAACTCCGCGTGCTCGGCACGCTCCCAATAGCCGTTGCAATCAACATTTTTTAATTATTCTGCCTCAAAATCATTCTGCCTAATGCACTTTCCCTAACACCAGCGCATTGCATTTTTCAAAAAAATCATTTTATAGGCGCCCCCTTTGCTTTTTTTCAGGCCGACCCTTTTTCTGGACAGGCACGATGCACTGGCCTACTCTTTGAACCTTTGGAGGATTAAATAATGTATACAACCATTGAAGCAGATGTGGACAACGGCATGATTCTGGGGCCGGAAGCGAAGCAAATTCCGCGACATGCGCATGTACTCATTACCGTGTTGGATAAAAAGCAAGATGTTGATCAGGTGGCCTACTCGGAACAAAAATCCTTAAGAGGGGCATTAAAAAAGTTTTCCAACCCTGGGTTGTTGGCTGGGGAAGAAGGTGCCTGGGAGATCGCCATGGAACAGCGGCATGAAAAGAATTGATGCAAATATAATTCTTAGGTATTTGCTGGATGACCATGAGGAATTATCTTCGGAATCGGCTGCAATTATCGATCATGAACATGTCCATGTTTCGGTAGAGGTGATTTGTGAAGTAGTTTACGTCTTAGGCGGTGTTTATAAAGTGAATCGAGAGCAGTTGAGCGGTTTGCTTTTGAGTTTTCTCGACCTGCAGAATATTTCTGTTGATGATCTGGATGTTTTAAAAGTAGCGTTACCCGCGTTTGCAGAGAGAAAAATTGATTTTGTCGATGCAATTTTATATTCGCATCACATTGTGCACGGCGATCAGATTGTGACCTTTGATAAGCGATTGGCTAAAATGATGAAATAAGCGTTCTTTCCTTTTTTTCCTTAAACCCTACTTGTCTGCTTTCCATTCATTCGTTACGAAATTGATTTCTATATTATCCCGCCCTGTAAGTAAATCATCCTGTCATTTCATGATCCTGTCCTCTGTTTTCTGACCTCTATTTGTCCCTCTCTGCGCCTTTGCGCGAGATACCGCGTGCAACGCGCGCTCCCCAACACCGCAGGCTATGCCTGCAATCTCCATGATCCGCCGGGCGATTGTCCTTGGTTTTCGGTCTTCTGATCGCAGTCCTCAGTTCTCCGCCCTCTGCTTGTTCGCCGTAGCTGCCTTCGCGAAGGAGGAACTGGTGCTTTGCACCACCTTGGTCATAATGTTCAGAATAAAATGAACATTGGGTTGCCCGCAGCCCTTTTTTCTGCTCAAATGTACCTGTTCTTAGATGGACTCATTTGCATGACATCGTTGAATACCATTTTAGACACGCTCAGAAGGTTTCACCACAGGATAAGGTGATCGACCAAGGGCGGCAGCGCAGGGAAAAATGTTGACTACTGGAGCGGCGCAGGTCTCTGAGCCCCAGTGCATGGTCCCGGTTAAGGTTCAGGATGTTTTTAACCACTAATCTACGCTAATTATCACTAATAAGAGTTTTCTTAGAATTTTAAATTAGTGTCCATTAGTGTGAATTAGTGCTTTAGATCGGTATAATTAAGCCGTACTGAGTACTAGATCAAGGAGCCGATGTTCTGCGAACATCAGAGGATAAGCCTTGGGGCATCCTGTATAAAAAGCTAAATCGGGCAACAAAACATGACTGCGATTGAGATCGAAAATGTTCGAAAACTGCCGCGCAACGAAAAGTTGCAAATGATGGAAACGCTCTGGGAAGATCTCTCTCATTCAGATGCGGAGTTGGAATCTCCCGATTGGCACCGTCAGCGACTTGAAGAAACCGAGCAGAGAATGAATTCCGGCGGCGAAACGGCCATGGACTGGGCAACGGCCAAAAAAAAACTTCGAGCCCGGTTTGAATGAAAATCAGCATTCTTTCATCGGCAGTCGAAGATCTCTACGCGGGTCGGCTTTTTTACGAAATGCAGGCAGAAGGCGTTGGTGACTATTTTTTCAATGCCCTGTTTCCGTAGTCAGATGTTGGTTAGCTGTTAGCTTAATAGTTAACGCCTAATTCATAAGCCCGGCGCTCAGCGTCTGATGGAGAAAACTATATGAACTTGAAAGATGCAAAAATTGGTATCATCGGCCTTGGTTATGTTGGCTTACCATTGGCCGTCGAGTTTGGGAAAAAGTTTCCAACCTTTGGATTTGATATCAATCAGAAGCGTGTGGATGAGCTCAAAGACGGAACCGATTCCACTCTTGAATGTTCCTCAGACGAGCTCGCGGAGGCCTCGTCTTTAACGTATTCAACTCAATTAGATGATTTAAGCGTGTGCAACGTTTTTATCATCACCGTACCAACGCCTGTCGATAAATCAAATCGCCCAGACCTGACGCCGCTGATCAAGGCCAGTGAGGCTGTTGGTAAAGTGATCTCGAAAGGGGATGTGGTGATCTATGAATCAACCGTTTATCCCGGGGCCACAGAAGAAGACTGCATTCCGGTTGTGGAAACGGTATCTGGTCTAAAGTACATCTCCTCCGATTCCTCCAAACCCTGTGTCTCTAGCCCCCAACAGCAAACCCCCAACTCCAAACCGCCTTGCGATGGCTTCTTCGCCGGCTACAGCCCTGAACGCATTAACCCGGGTGATAAGGTTCGTCGGCTAACCAATATCGTTAAGATTACCTCCGGTTCCACGCCGGAGGTTGCTGACTATGTCGATGCGCTCTATCGCAGTATCTTAACGGTTCAAACGCACAAAGCGCCGAATATAAAAGTGGCTGAGGCGGCCAAGGTCATAGAAAATACGCAGCGCGATGTAAATATTGCGCTGGTCAACGAGCTGGCCATGATTTTTAGCAAAGTGGGCATCGACACATTGGATGTCTTGGAGGCAGCCGGCAGTAAATGGAATTTTCTTCCGTTCCGGCCTGGGCTGGTCGGGGGGCACTGTATCGGGGTTGATCCCTACTACCTCAGTTTTAAAGCGCAGCAGGCCGGTTACTATCCGGAACTGATCTCTGCCCAGCGTCGGATCAATGACAAGATGGGGCAGTTTGTAGTCGATGAAACCGTTAAGTTGATGTTGAAGAAGAAAATTACGGTAAATGGAGCCAGGGTGTTGGTTCTGGGGATTACGTTCAAAGAAAACTGCCCGGATGTTCGCAACACCCGCGTCGTTGATATTGTCCATGGCTTTGAAGAATACGGTGCTGATGTCTCTATTTACGACCCCTGGGCCAACCCGGAAGAAGTTCAGCGAGAGTACGGGCTATCCATCATTACCTCAAACTTCCAACTACAAACGTCAAACTACTCCGCCATTGTGCTAGCTGTCGCCCACGATCAGTTTATCGAAATGAGCGACTCTGACATCAGGGCACTTTGTACTCAGAATAGTGTTATTTTCGATATTAAAAATATACTCCCACGAGAATTGGTGGATGCTCGACTCTAACATTTGCCACAGATTCTCAAACTATTCTTATAAAACCTAACTCTTGGCACTACGGACTCAGTTCCCGGCTCTCTGTCTTCTGTCCTCAGTTCTCCGCCCTCCGCGAACTCTGTGCGCTCCTAGGTCACAATGTTCAGAATAAAATGAACGTTGAGTTGCCCGCTGGCCCTTTTTCTGCTCAAATTAAGCTGTTCTTAGATGGACTCATTTGCATGACATCGTTGAATACCATTTTAGACACGCTCGGACGGTTTCGCCACAGGATAAGGTGATCGACCAAGGGCGGTAGTGCGTTTTTTAAGAAAGTGACCCGTTCTCGGAACCTCACAATCTCTGATATTTGAGCTTCAATCGGCCAAAAGGATGAAAAAATAGGACCTGCTTGCCTGCCATAGCTTCTTGGCGGCGGCAGGATCCCTTTTTCGTTAACAGATGATCATTCAACCTTTGGAAAAAACTATGAATAAGAAAAAAATAGCCGTTATAGGAAGCGGAGTTTCGGGGCTTTCGATTGCTCAACTTCTTAAAAATGATTTCTCTGTCAAGGTGTTCGAAAAACAATCGCGTCCAGGCGGCTTAATAAAGTGCGATCGTGTTGATGGGAATCTTTACCACATGGTAGGGGGGCACGTTTTTAATTCCAAGCGTCAGGATGTCCTGGACTGGTTCTGGAGCCAGTTTGACCAAGACAAAGAGTTTATCAAAGCAATCCGCAATGCCACTGTGTTCATGGACAAACCCATTGGATATCCTATTGAAAATCATTTGTATCAAATGGATCCAGAGGTGGCTAAGGCCGTTGTTTCTGATCTGCTTGAAATTGAAAAAGGAGAACAATCTGAACCTTCAAATTTTGGTGACTTTTTGAAGCAACGTTTTGGAAAAACCCTATATTCAATCTATTTTAAACCTTATAATGAAAAAATCTGGAAGCGGGATCTGTCAGGTGTGCCGCTCTCATGGCTGGCCGGAAAGCTGCCGATGCCTACCGTAGAAGAAATCCTCTGCAATAATATAAGTCAAGAGAAGGAGATGAATATGGTGCACAGCTCCTTCTATTATCCAAAGGTAAATGGTTCCCAGTTTCTCGTTGAGCGTTTGGCGGAAGGGCTGGATATCGAATGTGGTGTGGAGATAAATACAATCACTCGTTCGGCCGATGAAAGGAAGTGGCACATTAACGGGGGGGAGGGCTTTGACTCCGTTATCTTTACCGGAAATATTAAGAGTCTAATAGGTGTCGTGGATCCGGCATTGGGTCTGGGCCGGTTTGATTCGGCGGTGCAGGCTCTGGAATATCACGGCACGACCACAGTTCTATGTGAGATTGAGCAGAATCCATACAGCTGGGTATATATGCCCGATCCGGATATCGCTGCGCATAGAATCATAAACACCGGCAACTTTTCAGATACGAATAATCATCCGGGGATAAAAACGGCGACGGTTGAATTTACAGATTATATAGAAAAGGAAGAGATATTGAGCAATCTGGAGCGCATGCCGTTTAACCTGCGATACTTAGCCCATGAATTCACGGAATACACCTACCCGATTCAAGATGGGGAAACCCGGCCTCTGATTGACAGAATAAAACAGGAAGTAGAACCGCATGGGATGTACATCACTGGGCGTTTTGCCGAATGGGAATATTACAATATGGATGCGGCAATGGGCGCGGCAATTGATCTGTTAAGCAGGATATATGTATAGCAACTCCTTGCAATGCTGAACATCATTACGAAAGGAAGATAAATTATGAATAATCGACTTAAAGTTCTCCTTTGCTGCTACGCGTGTGATCCTGGGAGAGGTTCCGAACCAGGAATGGGCTGGAATTTCGTAAGCAACATCGCCCTGCATCACGATGTCCATGTGATCGTTGAAACAAAATACCAGCACCCCTTGGAGGCCTATGCGATCCAACACCCGGATCAGGTCAAGAATATCACTTTTTGCTTCCTTCCCAGAACCCGCTGGAAGTTGCTTCGCAAGATATTTCCCATGAGCTATTATTGGACATATCGGGCATGGATGAAGGATGCCTACAAGCTGGCAATCGAACTGAATGAGAAGCATGATTTCGACTTGGTTCATTTGGTCACACTCTCCGGTTTTCGCGAGCCCGGCTTCTTTTGGAAACTGCCCAATCCGTTTATTTGGGGACCGATTGGCGGTCTTTCAGATTCACCGTGGTGTCTTCTTCCTGTGCTGGGGCTTCGGGGGGCCTTTTCGCTCTATGTTCGCAACATCGCCAATGGTCTGCAAAAGCGATATGGTTTTTCATGCCGCAAGGCCGCCAAGCATGCGCATACCATCCTGACCAAAACCAGTCAGGATGTGGTTGACATCAGGAATTTCTGGCACAAAGATTCGCAGCTCCTCACTGAAACGGGCTTTGAGGATCGCCACCAAAAACATGAGCCCAAGACTCATGAACCCGGCACCCCGCTGCATGTTTGTTGGGCCGGCATCCATGAACCACGCAAGAATCTTGAGTTGTTGCTACATGCGTTGACGCTTTGCAAGCAACCCATCCAGGTCCATGTTCTGAGCAAAGGCAGTCGAACGCCGATTTACAAAAAGTTGGCCGCTGAGCTGGGCGTGGCAGACCGGGTTATTTTTCACGGTTTCGTCCCTCGCGAGGAATCCTTCCAAATCATGAGCTCATGCCATGCCTTTGTGATTACCAGCGTGCGTGATGACACTCCCACCGTCTTGTTCGAGGCGTTTCGTTATGCGCTCCCTGTTGTTGCCATTAATCACGCCGGATTTGGAGCGGTTTTGGATGATACCTGCGGTTTTAAAATTCCGGTCCAATCTTTCGACCAGGTGGTGTCAGACTACGCCAGGCACCTCGACTTTCTCGCATCCCATGAAGATGAGCGCCTCCGCAAGTCACAGGGAGCTCTCGATATGTGTAACAACTACACTTGGGATAAGAAAATGGATTTTCTGAATCGCATATACGAAGAGGCCGTGGCTGTGTCCACGTAAACTGGCTCACGTAATGCGTTAGTCTGAGCGCCCCAACCCAAGGAGCCAGGCCAGCGCAGAAGCATAGAAGAGAAGGTCCATGTCCAGCGCAAATCGGATGGGGAGATGACTGCTCTGTACAACATTTCGGAGGAGTCGTTTTGCAGATGGAAGAAGTTGGGTCTGCTAGAGGTCAGCTGTCTGCGGGTTCCTAATGCCGCTGGCTCAACTTGCTTAACGCTAACACCACAGGCTCCTCTCATTCTAACACTTAAATCCAAGGATTTCTCCTTATCTCGAAATAACCAATGAAACCATCCACGCGCATTATTGTTAATACACTCGCGACATACGGTCGTTCTCTTTTTGCTTTGGTTGTTAGTCTCTTCAGCGCTCGTTGGGTATTGTTGGCGTTGGGGCAAACTGATTTTGGACTCTATGGTGTTGTTGGCAGCGTAATCCTTATTATTACTTTTCTGAATGGAGCGATGATAGTTGGGGTTGCGCGTTTTTATGCGTATTCCATTGGACAGGGACATCAGCTTTCAGAAGATGAGGCTACAGATGACTTAACGCGGTGGTTTAATACAGCTGTTTCCATCCATTCGGTTCTTCCAATACTTTTGGTAATCGTTGGATATCCTCTAGGGGTTTATGCAATCGAACATTGGCTCGTAATACCACCGGAGCGAATGGAGGCCTGCTTATGGGTATTCAGGATGTCCTTGATTACGGGAGTCGTGAACGTTTTTTCGGTGCCGTATACTTCGATGTATACGGCCCATCAGCTGATATCTGAGTTGGCGTTTTTTGACGTTATTCGTTCTTTCTGTACTTTCATAGGTGCATATTTCCTATTGAAGGTTCAATCTGATCGACTTGTGGTCTATGCGCTTTATATGACGATCATTAATGTCGGAATACCATTGTTGCAGATTCTGAGAGCTATACTGAAATTTAAAGCCTGCCGGATAAAGGCTGCCTATCTGTATCATGCTGAGTATCTGAAACAGTTGTTTAATTTTGTGGGCTGGAAAATGTTTGGGATGGGCTGCGTGGTGTCCCGACAACAGGGAAGTCCTATCCTTATTAATCTATTTTTCGGGCCTCAGGCAAATGCGGCATACAGTGTCGCAAGCCGCCTATCCATTCAGGCGACGATGGTGTCAACGGCTATGATGGGGGCATTTCAACCAGCGATCACATCTATGGAAGGGCGAGGGCAAAGAATAAAGATGCTCGATACCGCTCTTCAGGTATGTAAGTTCAGTACACTACTGGTTTTATTTTTTGTTATACCTTTAATGTTGGAGATGGAGTATGTCCTGAAGGTTTGGTTGAAAACCCCGCCGGACTATTCGGGTGTTCTTTGCCAATGGATGCTTGCGATGCTGGTGGTTGATCGACTCACATCGGGGCACATGCTGGCAATCAATGCTCACGGAAAAATTGCGTTGTATGAACTGGTGCAAGGGACCCTTTTGTTCCTTGCATTGCCGTTTGCCTGGGTCTTTTTTAAGCAAGGGGGTAGCCCGATAGGCATTGGTTATGCCCTGTTCCTTTCCATGAGTATTTATTGCGTAGGTCGTTTGGTTTTTTGTAAAAAATTGCTTCAGTTACCGATCATTAGCTGGTTCAAGCAAGTCGCCATTCCGATTTCTATACTGATGGTACTTTCGTTCTTTGTTGGTGTCGCGGTATCCAGATATTTTGATGCCGGATTTGGCCGGCTCTTGGTGATAACAGTTGCGACCGGAGCCAGCTCAGCCTTCCTGGGCTGGTTTGTGGTGCTGACGCGTGACGAACGTGTGTTTACGCGCGAATTGATGAAAAAAATGATTCTTCGGCTTAAACTGTTTTCGGCATAGCCTTAAGTTTAGAATAATGAGTTGGGTATTAAATTTTAAAATACACACACTTTAATTGATGAGGAGCTATTAATATTCAATGAAATTTCATAAAAAGATCATAGCAGTATTAAGGAAAATATTTACAGGTGAACGTTTGGTTCCGGTCATGATATCCACCGTTTCATCTGAATTGCTAAAGGGTAAGACCGCTCTTGTGTCTGGTGGTAGTAGTGGAATTGGATTTGGAATTGCTAAAAAAATGGCTGATGCCGGTTGTAAGATTATTCTCCTTGGAACGAACGAAGAACGTTTGAAAGTATGTTCAGAAGAGATTAACAGCAAATATCTGGTACTGGACATCCGAAAAGTAAGTGATATTCACTTTAAGCTTAATACGTTAACTCAATCTGAAAATATTGATATTTTGGTTAATAGTGCAGGTATGCATGGAAATGAAAAATTTGGAGAAATTACTGAGAATGCATGGGATGATGTAATCGATGTAAATCTGAAAGGACTTTATTTTTTGAGCCAAGATGTTGCTAATCACATGAAAGAAAAAAACATAAATGGCCATATTTTAAATGTAAGTTCAGCATCATCTCTCAAGCCTTCATGGACTCCTTATGAGATATCAAAAAGAGCGGTTGATGGCATAACCAAGGGAATGGCTCACAAATTAATACCCTACGGTATAACTGTTAACGGATTGGCTCCTGGACCTACTGCAACACCTATGTTGAGATTCGAAACAGCAGATAAGGATATTGATTTAAGTTGGGATGGGAATCCCTCAAAACGAGTATCAACTATAGAGGAAATCGCAAACCTGGCCCTGTTTATGGTAAGCGGCATGGGAAATGGAATCGTAGGCGATACTGTTTTTATGACTGGTGGGTCAGGAACCATATGTATTGATAAATAGTTCGCCTACTTTGTGCCATGAGAAGTTTCTTGTTTCGGGATAGCAATCGAATTCTCTTTGATTTCGTAACCTGAATTCAGGCTGGATTATATCGTAATTTTATCCTTAGAAATGATCAGTAGGTAATCACTTTAAAAATCCCATTCGGAAAAAAAACCTCAAAATAAATCAGGATTATCCACTGACCTGAGCCCATAAAAACTGGACAGTTTAAATGAGAGTTTTCCGTGATAAAAAAACAGTAAGGAGACAAGCATGTATTCAATAATCGAAAGCGTACGTATCTTAGTGAAGCTCTTGAAAGAGTATGGAGTGAGGCATATTGTTGTTTCACCAGGCGGAAGCAGTGTTCCAATTGTTCATTCATTAGAGGCCGACAAGTATTTCACGTGTTATTCAGTTGTTGATGAGCGTAGCGCCGCATATTTTGCCATGGGTGTGTCCCAGCAGTTGGGCGAGCCAGTAGCGGCAGTCTGTACCTCTGGCACCGCAGCTTGTAATTATCTGCCGGCAGTTACGGAAGCGTTCTACCAGAATGTCCCATTGGTTCTTATAACGGCGGACAAGCATCCATATTACAATCATCAACTGGTGCATCAGGTTATTAACCAGCAGAATATTTATCAGGATAAATGCAAGCATTCCGTATCATTGCCGATTGAAATCAAGACGGATGATGATGCCTGGTATTGTCGACGTTTGATTAACGAAGCATTGTTGGATACGTCGCGCCATGGAGCTGGTCCGGTACATATCAACATTCCAACGATAGGTTCTCAGCAGAACTACAGTGTAAAGGAGCTTCCCGACCTGAAAGCGATTAATTTGCTTTCATACGGAAGCGACGTAGAACTATGGCAGGGCAAGATTGAGGAATTGGTGGAGGCGAAAGAGATCCTCGTTGTATTCGGGCAGCATTGTCCTTACTCAGAAGAAACGGTTCGTTATATTGAAATGTTTGCAGAAAAGTACAACTGTTTCCTCTCAGTAGAGCATGTGTCGAATCTGAAATGTAAAGGTGCATTGCCGACCTATCCTGTGCTTGAAACGGACGCAAGACATGCCGCAAAGACGGCTCCGCCGGATCTTCTGATATCACTGGGAGGAAATTCCGCAACCTATCAGATGAGAAATTTTACAAGTACCGTCACCAAACCCTTCAAACATTGGGTTATTGAAGAATCGGGATATGTAAAGGATCCTTTCAAGCACCTGACCGATATCTTTGAGTGCACTCCGGCATACTTTTTCGAATTTTTTGCGAAAAATGCCCCTGAAGGAGCTGTGAACGATCAAGCCTACTACACAAAGTGGAGTGAATTGGCGGATAACTTTAATCTTACCGAATTGCCATATTCTAATTTTTATGCGGCCCAGGGCCTTGCGGCGAACATTCCAGATAACTCACTGCTTCATCTAAGCATCTTGAGCAGCACCCGGCATATGCAGTTTTTCGAGCTGGATAAGAGTATCCGTGTCTACAGCAATATCGGAGCGTTGGGAATAGACGGATCGATGTCTTCGTTCATGGGGCAGGCTGCTGTGTCAGACAACCTGGCCTTTCTCATGATCGGGGATTTGAGCTTTTTCTACGATATGAACTCCATCGGTCTTAAGCACGTAAGCAAGAATGTCCGCATTTTGTTGGTCAACAACCGGGGTGCTTCCGAGTTTCATTTTTACATAGGGAAGCAGAATATAGCCTCTTTGGATGACTATGTGTCTGTGAGGCATGGTTCGACCGCCAAAGGTTGGGTTGAATCCTGTGGATTCAGGTATTTATCTGCGGAAACGAAAGAAGAATTTGATTCCTCAATTGTCGATTTTGTCTCCGAGGATTCGGATGCCCCTGTTTTGTTCGAAGTTTTTACAGACATGGAGGAGGATGCAAAAATAACCAGGGAACTATTCGATTTGAATGAGGAAGATGATGGGGGGGCTGAGAAGCGAAAAGTACTCAAGAAAATGGCAACGACTGTGCTCGGCGATCAGAATGCCAAAAAAGTGGCTAAAGCGATTACGGCCGCCCGGAACTCCAGATAAATTTCTACCATAAAATATTGAGATATATAGATCCGGAACGCCCTGGGCTATAGTCTTGGAATTTTACTCGTTAACACAGCACCATAGCTGAATATGAATCGGGGATCGTTGTTGTAAGCTGTAATAAAGTTTTGCAATGTAATTTGCTCAAGCCCCTCAGAGAAAAAGGTTTATATATGAATCTCAAAGAAATCGTTCCTTTGCGTATACGTTTGTTTCGCAGGAATTTAGTGGATACTTTCGTGAACTTTTGGTGCACGAAAAAGTTTTCGCGAATTCCTGAAGCTGCATGTCCTACGATTTATTATCTTGGAGTTACGACCCATAGAAATCTAGGTGACCTAGCACAGCATTATTGTATTAGATCCTGGTTAAAAAATAATTACCCAACTCATAGAATGCTGGAGTTCAGCTCCAAAGTAGTTATCGATCAACGGTTTGGCTTCATGAAAACTCTGCAGTCTAAGTTAAATTCTGATGATATGATTGTCTTTCAGAGTGGATACACAACGCAGGATTTAGGAGGTAATCACGAATTCATGCATCGCTTGGTTATTGATAATTTACCTGAAGCAAAAATATTAATGATGCCGCAGACTATATTCTTTCAGGAGGAAGCAAATCGCCGCCGTACTGAAGTCAGTTATAACAAAGCAAAAAATATGCTGTTTTTGGCCCGTGATAAGATTTCTTACGACATGGCTTTAGATATGTTTCCTGATGTGCATGTGCGATTATATCCGGATATTGTGACATCGCTGATTGGTACGTATGATTTTAGCCATGTGAAACGTGATAAGGCCTATCTATGTTGTCGAAATGATTCGGAAAAGTATTATTCTGATGCGGCATTAGGGGTCTTGAAGAAAAAACTTGAACAACATCTTCCTGTTGATCGCAGCGACACTCAAAGCCCTGTAAGTTTAAGAAAAACTCTCAGTAATCTTCAGTATTACATCGAAGAGGAAATTGCAAAATTTTCAGAATACCGAGTCACTATAACTGATCGATATCATGGAACTATCTTTTCACTTGCTGCTAATACGCCGGTTGTAATCATAAAGACGACTGATCATAAAGTTACGACAGGGGCAGAGTGGTTCAGAGGAATTTATGATGAGCATGTGTTCGTGGCTGATTCTTTGGATCATGCATATGATTTGGCCAGGCGTATTATAGAGTGTCCGCCTAAGAGAGACCTTCCCCCTTATTTTGATGAGGAGTATTACGGAAAATTAAAGCAATTGGTTTGTGACACCATAGAATGATAATTCGTCTCCTAACCATAATTCTTAAGAGAATAGCTGGATAATAACTAGAGGTGTTTTTCGCTAAGGATGAAGCTGCCTAAGGGGCAAAGCCCTTCCGTTGAGATGGTCCCGTCTCCACAAAAATAGAATCTAAAATTATGAATCAACGTGAAAATGAAAGTCTGGTCGTGGGTATTGCCGGAGGGACCGGATCCGGCAAGACTACGTTGGCATATGCGCTTCAGAAACAGTTGGGAGATGAGCATTCCGTGATTATTTCCCAAGATGCTTACTATAAGGACCGAAGTGATTCGCTGATCGAAGACCGCATGCATGTTAACTACGATCACCCGGATGCGCTGGAGCTGTCATTACTCGCCGAACATCTTCGTGCATTGAAATCAGGAAAAATAATTATGGTTCCGGTCTATGATTTTCCGTCGCATACTCGCAAACATGACGGTGTTTTAACGGCATCTCGAAGCGTGATCATCGTCGAAGGTATTCTCCTGTTTGCTGAACCGCTAGTGCGAGAAGCATGTGACATTAAGGTTTTTGTGGAAACGGCCGATGATATTCGTTTTGTACGACGGTTGTTACGAGATATCGCCGAGCGCGGCCGTACGGCTGAGTCTGTGGCGGAGCAATATCTGAATACCGTTCGCCCGATGCACAAGCAGTTTGTGGAGAACGGCGCAAAGGTTGCGGACCTCGTTGTGGATGGTGAAGCCCACCTTGAGGAAGGGGTCGAAACTGTGATGCGGGTAATTCGCTCGCGCGGTCTGGATTTTCCTTGATTGCTATGTTTACTTATTCGACCTTTTAACCGCTAACCGCTAACCGCTAACCGCTAACCGCTAACCGCTAACCGCTAACCGCTAACCGCTAACCGCTAACCGCTAACCGCTAACCGCTAACTGGTTTTCATATGAAAATAGCTGTAATGGGATCCTTCCCAATCTATCCATTCAAGGATCGGATCAAGTTCTGGAATAACCGTCCAAACCTGACGACCACCTGGAATTATAATCTGGCCTACGCTCTGGCCCGCATTCCGGGACTGGAGGTTCATTTCCTGACTATGGCGCCGCTTTGGAAGACAAAGGTGCTGACGGATGAAAATCTGACGATCCATTTTATTGGCCATCTACCCAAGCTCGATAAATTAGATAAGCTCACGAACATGCGCTACAGCTGTTCAATTTTACGTCGATATCTGAAACAGCTGAAGCCGGACTTGGTGCATGGTAGCGGCACCGATCATGAATATGGCTATGTGGCGGCCACCTGCCAATTGCCCAATGTCATCACGGTACATGGCGTGATGAAAATGATTGGCCAGAATGCACCGCCTCCGCCTAAATCAGTGGTATGGCAATATATTAGGCATGAACCGATGGCAATCAATGCGGCATCGCACCTCATTAGCATTAACCCCTATGTCGATCAGCAATTCCCTGAATTTTCCGGGGAAGTATATTCAATACCCAATCCAGTTGGTCCGGAGTTTTTTCAGGAAGTAAAACCTGGTGAGCGGAATAAATACCAGATTGTTTTTGTTGGGAAAATATACCCTTTAAAGCGTGTACTTAACTTGTTGAAGGCACTAACACGGATTAAAGGGCGGTTCCCGGAGGTGTCACTTAAGGTGGTGGGGGGGGTATCGGATGTTGGCTATCAGGATACATTGGAACGTTATGTAATTGAGCATGATTTGCGAGATAATATCGAATTTTGTGGTTCTCAACCTCAGGATAAAGTTATGCGTATCATGCAGGAATCTTCTTGCCTGGTTCTTCCATCCATTCAGGAAACAGCTCCTATGGTCATCGCTGAGGCTTTTGCAATGGGATCCCCGGTAATTGCATCGGATGTGGGCGGTGTGAAGTATATGGTGGATGATGGGGAGAACGGATTTGTCATTCCTCCTGACAATATTGATGCCCTAGCCGAAAAGTTGTCATCGATATTGAAGGACAGTTCATTGAGAAATAGTATGTCGGAAGCGGCCCGGCAATCCGCTAAGCTCTACCATCCGGAGGAAGTGGCGCGGAAAACCGCGGATGTGTACGAAATGATTTTAAACGGAGGGCGATCATGAAGGGCAAAAAAACAACCGTGATGATCCATGTGGATGCATTACGACATGATTATGTAACGCCGGAAGATATGCCGTTTTTGCATTCGTTGGCGGAAACTGGGATATCATCCGACCTGATTGCCCCTTTTGGTTTTGAGCCGGACGGGGCCTACCTGACCGGTCGGGAACCGGAGGACTATGAGGGCGGGGTTCATTTTGTCTATTCTCCAGAAACCTCACCCTATGGTTTTTTGCGTCATTTTCCCTCCTTCATGGATAAACTCGGACCCTATATCAGTTTCGGATTCCGTCGTTATTTTGTGGAAAAACTCATTCGCAAATTTGCACCAACGGCTCGTCAGCGAAAGCAGACGTATGTGGGGCGTATTCCTTTTAATCAGCTGCCGAAGTTTGATCTGTGTGAGCAGGAGTATGCCTATGAAAAAGGAGCGCTGAACGGATTGACTACCATCTATGACCTCTTGCGCGGGGCAGGTAAAAAATGGTTTTTTCATGGTGCCCCACAATATCCGGTTCGGATTGACCCGGTGGTGGAACGGGCCTGTTCGGAAATCGACGGTTCGTTCGATTTTATTTTTCTGTTTATCGCTGATCTGGATGTGGTCGGTCACGAATATGGAGCCGATAGTCCGGAGAGACGTACCTGTGCCCGGAAGGTGGATGAGGGGCTGAAAAAAATGCATGAACATATTTGCTCCAAATATGTGACCGTGGACTTTCTGGCTTTTGGCGATCATGGCATGATCGATGTAAAAGCCGGAGTTGACGTGAAGGCCCAACTGAAAAAAAATCCCTTCAAACCTGGTCGCGATTATACGGTCTTTCTGGACTCCACTTTTGCCCGGTTTTGGTTTCATAACGAGGCCGCCCGAAAACCGATTGAGGACCTGTTGAATACCCTGGAAGGTGGTTCGGTTATTTCGGAGCAGGAGAGGGATAAATATTCCATTCATTGGAAAACCCGCAAGTTCGGCGATCTGATCTGGTGGGTGGATGAAGGCTATGTCGTGCATCCGGACTATTGGCATTTCCGGGGCATGAAAAAAGGGATGCATGGCTATCGCTGGGAGGTAAAAGACAACCACGCCGCAGTGGTGTTTCACTCAACGGAAAAGAGGTTCGGTGGAAAGCTGACGCATTCCGTGCCGATGGTCGATATGTTTGCCACCGTGGTTGACTCATTGGGACTGGTCATGCCGACCGGTGCCAAAGGTACAAAGCTGGAGGATTATACGAATGCGGATGCATGATCTTGCCGGTTTTGATTTTACCGTCCACCGGGATCCTGAAGTAAACCGGGTTATTGCCAGGCAGCTTCGCGAGGTAGCGGAGGAACTGGTTGCTTTGCTTGGGGATCGTTTAATTGCTGTGCTGGTGGCTGGTGGGTTCGGTCGCGGCGAGGGTGGTATTGTCCGCGATGAAAAAGGTATTCGACCGATCAATGACTATGATCTCTATCTAGTGGTCAAACCGCTGAAAGAGACCCGACGGAAATTTGGAGGAAAGATTGAGCAGATTGCTCAGCAGTGTTCGACACGGTTTGGCATCAAACAGATCGATATGGGATTGGTCAGTCGCTGGCAGCTTTGGATTCCGCGTAATTCAGTTGTTCGGTATGAAGCTCGGGAGGGACATCAGGTTATTTATGGGCCGGAAAAGCTCTGTATCCATTCCTGCAAAGCCAAGGACATTCCGCAAAAGGAGGGGACACAATATTTCTTTACCCGGGGCGGCGGCCTGTTGATTGCCCGTTTCATCCTGGAAAACCGCGATCGCTTGGAGGGCATGCCTTGGTTTGAAAATTTTTCCATTGAGATGAATAAGGCCGGCATTGCATTGGGGGATACCGAACTGATTTCTCGAGGCGAATATCACTGGTCCTATCAGGAGCGGTTGGAGCGTTATGAGAAGTTGAGTGGTGAAGCGGGGCCGGATGGGAAAACCATTTGGCCTGTTTATCAGGATGCAGTGCAACAGAAGCTCGATCCCTGTTTCCAATATGATTCCGATATCGACCTTCGGGAAAGGTGGTCGGCCTTGACGGCTCTTTTTGTTGAACGCTTTCTGGTTTTCGAGGGGAATAGCTATGGTCAAAGGTTTTATGATCTGAGACAGTATGAAGCTTTTATCGGCAGAACCTCCTTTAACCTCGGAGGGAAGCTGTATACTAAGTTGTTTCAACTGTATTCCGGGGGACGAAGAGGAAACCCGGATCAGCAGCGTTTGTTGGTTTTCCTGTTGCTTGCGGGGCTGAATGATGACGAAAGCCTTTGCCGGGCGGAGAAAATGCTTGGTTTGGATCCAACCGGGGGTGGGCCTGTTTTGGAACGTTGGTTGCACGCGGTTGAACAATTATTAAAAAAATGGCATCCGGAAGGAATTGTCACTAAACTGGTGATTAAATAATTTAGGCATATATCATGCAAAGCTCTCCTCATATTAACCATCCCCCCCCAGATGCAACTCGCATAAAGTGGGGGCTTTTAGTCGGATTCCTCGTCCTCCTGACCATAGTAGTCAGTTTTTTTACCGTCAAGTCGGGTAACCCGGTCTTTATGGTGGGGGTTATTGCGGTGCCGATGATCATTATTTTGCTCAGCAAGCCTGAACGTACCCTTTATATTGCACTGTTTGCCTCTTTGACCTCGTTGAGCATTCTTCAAGTAGCTTCTTTGACAGACGCATCCATTTTATTTTCGTTTGCAGCATTCGGCTGTTTCATGATGGTCATTTTTAAACGGGAGAAATATTTAAAAGAATCGGGCGATAAACTTCTGTTTATTTTCCTTGGTGTGATTCTTATCATTATGGGGTTTCGGGGAAGCGGTCTGAAAATCCTTGGGGGCACCACCTGGGGGGGGTCTCCCTATATCCTGTGTTTCGCAGCCGTCTTTTTTTACATTTTTTCCCGTCGTCTGCGGCTCGGCAATATGGGAGTGAAACGATTGGTTTTCATCGCGCTAGCAGGTGGAATAATCAATTCACTGATGTTGCGCTCAGGCTTCGTGGAAGCTTCAGAAACAATGTCGGAAGCCGGCAAAGTTCGTCTATCGTGGACAACTCCGATAGCTTCAGCGGCGATACCACTTGCTCTGATCATTAAATGGAAACGGAGCTGGATCATGGCTGGACTTTGGTTGCTGACTTTCGGTTTTATTGGATTGAGCGGATTTCGCAGTCGTTTGGTTAGCTTTATAGTACTGTCCGGGGGCTTTTTCTTTTTTTATACCGCTAGCCGGCGTGCTTTTGTGATGAAGGCTATATTGCTCGTTTGCATGTTCTGGATTGGAATCATAGCCGTGTCGTCGTCTTTGCCATTGGGATTACAACGTGCGGTTTCTTTTGTGCCTGGAGCGAAGATAGATTTTTTACAGGCTAGAAGCGCTGAATCTTCTTCGGAATGGCGTTTGGAAATTTGGAAAGAATGCTTGGGTCGGGCCCCCGAATATTTGTTGGTGGGGCGAGGCATTGCGTTTGATGTGATGGATACTGTAAGTGAGCTAGGGACCAATGATGTGCAGATGCAAAGCCAATGGTTTATGTTTCTAGTACATAACTATCATAGCGGTCCGCTCACCTTGCTAATCGATTATGGTTTGCCGGGGTTATTGAGCATGCTGTTCATTCATATATTTTTTATCGGTAAATGCTTTCGTTATGGAAAAACATTTGTCAGTGCAAGTACACCATTGGAACGCTTTGCGTTATATTATACGGCTTTGGTGTTGCAGCAAATATTCGCATTCTGGATCATTTTTGGAAAAACTGATGACTTGTCTTTTATCATTTTTAATATGGGAGTGCTTTATATTGCTCATCAATCAATTCTGGATTTGCAAAAAAAGAATGAGACATACGCCGACCTTCCTGTCGAATCTGAGCCTACATCTGCTGCCTTGGGGGCTGTATGAAATTCTGGATCGTAACCCCGAGCTATAACCAGCTTGAGTGGCTCAAACTGTGTGTGGCTTCGGTCAGAGATCAGGTAATCTCAGCCGATGGGCGTTCGGCATTAGGCGGTGGGGAAGAGCGAATCGAGGTGAATCATCATGTGCAGGATGCGAACTCGACGGATGGAACGGTTGATTTTTTGCAGCAGTATGCTGCTGGCGTTGGGGAGCGATCGGAGGACGATGCTAACTCTCAGCGCATAGAGCCTAGTACCGACCCTTTTTCTCCCAATGCCCAGAGCCCAGAGCCCAGAGCCTCGTTGTCTGGCTATACATTTAGCTACGCCTCGGAACCGGACAACGGAATGTACGACGCCATCAACCGCGGTTGGAAATTGGCGTCGGATGATGTGGATATCATTGCTCACCTGAATTGTGATGAGCAGTATCTTCCTGATGCGTTGAATACGATTGCTTCTTTTTTTGAGGCCCATACTAAGGCCGATATCGTCCTGGCTGATATGATTGTTGTGAATTCTGATGGTAGCTATATTTGTCATCGGCGTAGTCTTCAACCCTACGCATTTACCACCCGCTACTGTGTGGGGGGATTTACGGCAACTACGTTTCAGAGAGCTTCGGTTACCAAACAGAAAGAGGTTTTCTTTGATACCAGCTGGAAAAATTTTGGAGATAAGGTCTGGTATAATGCATTGCACAAAGCCGGATGCTGCTTTGCAGTCTGTAATAAAATAGTCTCAGTATTTACAGATACGGGGGCCAACTTGAATTGGACAGACGGCGGAATACAGGAAAGGAAGCGGTATGAATCTGAATTCCTTCATGGGAAATCGATTGGCACTACGATAATTGCCAAGACATTGGGTTTGCGCAGAGCGATGAAAGAACTGATCCTGAAAGCGCCTTTGAGCTATTCGCTGTATCTTCCCGGGAAAGAGCAGAAACGTTCGGTAATACCCATCGAGATTCCAACCGGTTTATGGCATAAGAAGTGGAAGAAGAGTTAGGTGTCAGGACCTAGGGTCTGGGCGCTAGCGACTAGGAAACCGAGGATTTGCCATGAGTGGATATCGAGATCTAAAAGTTTATCAAGAAGCACATCGGTTGGGCGTGATGATTCATAAGTTCAGCCTGAAAATGCCAAAATTTGAGCTGTATGAAACCGGCTCCCAAATTCGTCGCTCATCAAAATCTATTTCAGCCAACTTGGTCGAGGGATACGGCCGCCGTCGATATAAGGCTGATTATGTGAAATTTTTGACCTACAGTCAGTCCACGTGTGATGAGACAACAGAATGGTTAGAATATATTCGAGACCTTTACGCAGAGTTGGCACCTGAGGCTGAAGAACTTCTTCGAGAAATCGACGGCCTTGGGCGGCAACTTAATATGTTTATTCAATCAGTGGAAGCCAGAGGCTAGCCACCAGTACCCAGGGCCCAGCCGCTAGCCCCCAACGCCTTTTCATTATGAATAATCCCAATAATATGGCCTCCTTTTTAACCTGTCTCTTTGATGCGTGGAAAGAGGCGGATGTTCGCTATCTGATTCTCAGGAACTATGAAGAACTGCCTGAGTTTACCGGAAACGATATCGATGTTCTACTCGACCCCGCCCAGAGAGAGATTGCGGAAAGATTATTGATTCAATCGGCTTCTGAGCAAGGATGGGTTCTTCACAACATTGGCGACTTTGCCTGCCGGGCACTTTGGCTGTTCAATTGCGAAACGCTGGAGCAAGTGCACATAGATCTAATGTACGGAATCAACTGGCATACATTGGTTTTTGCAGATCACAGTCGGATGTTGAGCCAACGGCAGCCCTTTAAGAACTTCTATATTCCTTCGCCGGGTGATGAGGCGGCGGTGAACCTTCTCACTCGTTTGCTTTATGGCGGGTATGTGAAGGATAAGTATAGGGAAGGAATTAGGTGTTCGGCTTCTGGTGATGGGAAAGAAATGGCTACGGCATTGAACCCGTGGGTTTGCAAAGAGCTGGCTGAAAAAATGATTGCGTTCGCAACGCAGGGAGAATGGGATAAAATTGAAGCACGTTGCAGGCAGATTCGGAAGTCTGTGATTAAAGTTAATGTTAAGAGACCGTTCGGGGTTCTTGTTTCCGTGATGAGCGACGTGTTGCGTCTTGTTCGGCGCACCCTTCATTCCCCGGGTGTGTCGATTGTCTTTTTTGGGCCGGACGGATGCGGAAAGACCAGTGTGGCGAATGGGCTGAAAGAAGCGCTGGATAAAACCTTTGCAACGGATAAAGGGCTGCACTGCCACTGGAAACCGTTCCCCCAACAGGATGGAAAACCACCTACGGAAGACCCTCATGCGCTCTCCCCCCGCAACGCTCTGTTAAGTTTGGTCTATTTTATCTACCACTATTTGCCGTTCCTTTGGGGATGGTGGCTTCATGTTAAGCCGATTTTATTTAAGAGTGGAATGGTGATCATAGATCGCTACTATTACGATTTTTTTGTGGATCTGAGACGATACCGTCTTAACCTTCCGCGATGGATCATCAGGTTGGGATTCGTTTTTGTAAAGAAACCCGACCTGGTGTTTTGCCTGGATGCCGACCCGGAGATTCTTCAGGCCCGTAAAAAAGAAGTTTCCTTCGAAGAATGCTCCCGACAGCACGAGGCCTATAGGGAGTTAGCTTCCAATCTCCAGAATGGCCATGTGATGGATGCCGCTCAGCCACTGGAAGATGTGGTGATAGATGTGCAAGGAATCGTTTTGGAGTATATGGCAGAGAGAACGGCGAAGAGATTTGGTTCTCACAGAGGCACAGAGTGCACGAAGAGCAGTTAAATAAAGTGATTAGCAGGGAATTCTAGAATCCCACAGAGGATCTTCTTTGTGACTTTGTGAGAGATCGTTTTCTTCGCAGGGGAAAGGTTGGAACCTCACAGAGCCACAAAGCCCTTGGAGGGTAATAAATAGAATAGCCTCAATGTTCTCTGTGTCTTAGTGAGAGGTTGTTTTTTAATGTGGGAAATCTCGCAGAGTTTAAATCGATTGGGGATAATCCATGGATGAGAAGCTGAATAAATTGTCAAAGGAAGTGATCGGTGCCGCTATTCGGGTTCACCAAGAGCTTGGCCCTGGTCTGTTGGAGTCAGTTTATCAGCGTTGCTTGCTTATTGAGCTCCAGTCCATCGGTATCTCGGCAGAAATTGAAGTTCCTGTTGAAGTTAAATACAGGGGGCAGTTGATTGATGGGTTGGGATATCGACTGGATTTGCTCGTTGAGGATTCGTTGATTGTGGAGTTGAAGTCAGTTGAGGCAGTAAAGCCTGTTCATAAAAAACAACTTCTTACTTATCTGAAATTAACTGGATGTCGACTCGGCTTGCTTATCAACTTCAATGAATCTTTGTTACGGGATGGAGTTACCCGTGTCGCAAATTAACTGTGGAAAAGATGGGTTCTCACCCGCTACGCTTAAGACACAAAGCACACAGTGAAGATACTTAGTGTTCTCTGTGCCTCTGTGAGAGATATATGTCAGATATGGATTTTTTATCTAAAGAACCGACGTCGTCTTTTCGTGCTGTGAAGCGCAAAGGTGCACTTCGTTATATTGCTTCGAATCAGCGAGGTAGTTTGGGAGCTATGACGCAGTTCGCCCCGCCGACCAAACGGTTACCGAAACTGTTGATGGGTTTGTTTGGATGCATTGACTTCAGATTTCCGACCATCGCGCAGTCGATCAATATTTCAGAAGGATTCCTGAAACAGGTTGCATCACTTCTGGAGATTCCAATCGACCGTATTGGCATCTATGTCGGAGAACCCAATGAGCAGCAAAAACTTGTCGTAACCGATGTGGAGGGTGCGTCCAGGCATGTTCTGAAGATTGCAGCAGGAAAAGATGCGGGGCGAGCAATTGAGAGAGAGAGGATCGCTCTGAGAAGTATTTCTCTCGAAGGCCAAAAAGATCACAACGAGTCCGGAGAAGCAGACTTAGTGCACTCTTTGTTCTCCGTGAGAGATATCCCTTTAAGTTTTCCTCAGATCCAAACGGTTGAGTCAGTTTGTGGAAAGCCAGCTATTCTGCTTGAACGGATTCAAGGGAAGCAGTTAACGCCCGAGGAGTTTGAGGCCGCGTTCTTCGAAGAGGAGGGCTCTGGGTTCTGGGCGCTGGGCGTTGGGGATACAAAAGAAATTTCTCACAGAGGCACAGAGAGCGCGGAGTACCCGACTGTAGGAGAATGGCTTCATGAAGCTGGATTGTTTGATATTAAAAACTCTGAGAGCTTAGTGGACTCTGTGAGAGATGCTCTGGCTGTATGTAATGAATGTGAAGCATTGAAAATGCGTTCTCCGCTTGGCATCGTTCATGGCGACTTCGCGCCGTGGAACGTGATACAGAGGACAGAGGCCGAACGCCCAGTGCCCAGTACCCAGCACCCAGCACTTACGGCGCTTGTCGCCATCGACTGGGAATTCTCTAGTGCCGACATCCCGCTGATCTTCGACTATGCCTATGCGGCCTGGTGCTTTTCTGAGCTGTTGGGGCGTACCGTATCATCCATTGATTCCAATTATTGGAAACAACTCGTTGCCCTTGGTGTTCTATGGAAAGAGTTGCGACAACAATTATAGCCGAAAGCCATCAGCTAGTAGCTTTCAGCCCACTAACTACTACTTCTACTTGTCCGCCGTAGCCGATGGCGTAAAAGGAAAACTTAAAAACTTAAAAGCTTAATACCTATTCTTTATGAACCCTAATGCCCAATCACAGTGCCTCCGCATTTTAGTATCTGCTTATGCAGTTTATTTTGGGAAGGATTGGTAATGGACCATTTTAAGAGTCTCGTTTTGTTATTTCTTTCCGTGGTCTGTGTCGTGAGTTCGTCTGGAGAAAGTTGGAAGTTCCTCGTTTACGGAGATTCGCGGGGGACTTCACATGACGATCAGGTGGCTGATGAAATCCTGGGAGAGTTGGTTGCGGCAACAACCAATGAATCGCCTGATTTTGTTCTTTTTCCAGGAGATTTGGTTTATTGGGGAAAGCTGACGGCATTTCAAGAGTGGAAATCGGTTATGCAACCCGTTTATGATGCGGGTATCGGTATTTATCCGGTTATGGGGAATCATGATGCTTTTTCTCCGACTTCATATAAGGCTGTTTTCGAAAAAAGTATCCCTGATAATGGGCCCGATGGAGAGATCGACCTGACATATGCAATTGCTCACTCAAATGCACTCATTCTTGCTTTGGATGCGCATGCTCAGAACCACCGGGTGAATCAGGCATGGGTTGAGGAACAGCTGGATTCCAATATATTACCGCATGTTTTCGCCTTTTCACATGAGCCCGCATTCAAAGCGCAACATAATGATTGTCTGGATGATTTTCCGGTTGAACGGGATCTGTTTTGGGAGTGTCTTGAGGCTGCTGGGGCCCATGCCTATTTTGCCGGCCACGATCACTTTTACTCCCATGCAAGAATAGAAAACGGGGATGGCGATCAGGCAACTGATGTGCACCAGTATATCACCGGTGCGGCAGGAGCTCCTTTGTATGGCGCTGCAGTATTTAATGGTGAGAATGGAGTGCGTATTCCGGTAGACATTTTTTTCGAACTTCAATATGGCTATGTGGTTGTTGAAATAGACGGACTGGATGTAACCATCACCTGGAAGCATCGTACCGCTCCCGGAGTGTTTGAGCCTACTGCTGATGTGCTACACAAACGGGCGAAGCCTGGACGCACGCTGCTCAATATTCTTCCTGATGACAGCAATATCGTTTTAGATATTTCATGTATTACCCCTGCCTCTACGAACACCGTTCAGGGGTGCTCATATCTTACATCCAATGACTGGACAACAATCGGGAAGTTTGTGACTACTTCGAATGCGTATGCCATGCCTCTATCTAGTGAATCCAGTAATTCCTATTTCCGTGTTCTTTCAGAATAAGGTCAGCATGTATGGTGCGTGTTGGTTAATAATAAAAAAACTAATCCTTTAATGATGACTGATAATTCTAATACCGCCGCGAGCGAAGCGACCGATAATTTCCAAAAGGAAATAGTGACCAACGGGCATGGTTCATACCTAACTTCCAATATGGGGCGTCCAGTAATCTGTTTGAATACAGGAGGACTTGCTGAGCTTATCGATAGTGAAAGTGGGGTTCTGATAACTGTAGATCCTGGGCGGGCCGCGGTAGAAGGATTACCGCACTCAATTAATCGGCAGGCTACAGATCATGAGCATAGATTTTTTTTTGGAAGAATGCTCAGCAGTGTATTCGAAACCATTTCCTGTGGAAAAATAAGGTCGAGTTGTTCGATGTTACCTACCATTCGGTTATTTCTACTCTAAAGAAACCATGAAAATTATTCAAGTCCATAACTATTATCAGCAGGCAGGTGGTGAAGATGCCGTTGTGGAGGCGGAGCGTGCTTTGCTGGAGGTAAAGGGAAATATCGTTGTTCCATATTATAAGGATAATGAGGCATTGGGCTCTGGTTTTTGGGCATTGGGCAAAGCAAGCCTTCAGACATTATGGAATTGGGAGACGTATCGGGAGTTTAGAAGGCTGCTGCAGGCCGAGAAACCAGATGTGGTGCATTGCCATAATACCTTCCCGCTGATTTCGCCATCGATCTACTGGGCCTGTGCCAAGGAAAAGGTTCCCGTTGTCCAGACTCTGCATAATTATCGGCTATTATGCTTAAACGCGTTCCTGTTCAGGAAAGGTGATGCGATTAGCCATCAGCCTTCAGCCATTGGTCAGGAAAAAGAAACAGAACAGCAAAGGATGGAAGCTAAGAGCTGTGAGCTAAAAGCAAAAGGCTCAATTTGCGAACTATGCTTAACCAAGTCGTTCAAGTATCCAGGTATCAAGTATCGCTGCTACAGGCAAAGCCTTGCCGGTTCTCTGGTGATCGCTATAATGCTCTTTGTTCACAAGCTGATTGGAACCTGGTCGAAGAAGGTGACGGCCTATATTGCCCTGACTGAATTCCAGAAACAGAAGATGATTGAGGGTGGATTGCCGGAGGATAAAGTTTGGGTAAAGCCCAATTTTATCCAGCAATCAGCAATCGGCAATCAGCAATCAGGCGATGTCGGACTGCTCTCCGATCTCCGTTCGCTGAGCTCTGAGTATACTCCGTTTGCACTCTTCGTAGGCCGACTGAGCCCCGAAAAGGGTTGCGATGTCTTGATACAAGCCTGGAGCCAGTTCACTTCAAACTTTAACCTTCAAGCCTCTAACTTGGAAACTGCGCCGCAGTTGCTCATTGTCGGCGACGGCCCAGAGCGCGAGGCTCTGGAAGTATTGACTAAAAGCTATCAGCTGTCGGCTGTCAGCTTTCTAGGCAAAAAACCTAAAAATGAAGTTCTGCAACTCATGCAGAAAGCCCAACTCCTCGTATTCACATCTATTTGGTACGAAACCTTTGGGTTGACGGTTTTAGAGGCTGGCCTATGTGAAACTCCATCGTTGGTGAGTGCACCCACGACGACATCGGGGCTGATCGTGAATATGACGAGTGGACTATTATACGCAACCGGTGATTCGGAAGAGATGGCCGAAAAAATTGAGTGGGCCTTCGAACATCCGGATGAGATGCAGGCGATGGGGGTGGCAGCACGGAGAGACTTCGAGGACAACTATTCGGCCGATGTGAATTATACGATTTTAAATCAGATTTATACTGTTGCGCAACGTGGAGAGGGTTGATGACGGAAAAAGTGAAAAGCAACATAGGAATTCGGTTTAACGACTGGGTTCGGCGTTGCATTAAGATTTGGTATGAAGCCCGTGCGAAGATCGATCGTCGCGGCTTTTACTGCGCGGCTCTTCATGGTGAATCCGAATATAATATTTCGATCAACTCGGATATGTCGGTCTCCTGCAACTGTCAGGATCGCGGTGAAGGTACGCTGGGGTATTTAGACGAGGAATCGTTTGAAGAGATTTATCATGGGGAGAAGGCGGAGCTGTTTCGGACAGAATTACACAAAGGGAAGTTGCCGATTTTAACCTGTGCCCGCTGTAATGAACTCAAACGGCTTCCGCGGGGGAATGCTCTGCCTGAGGTTCGATTGCCGAGCCGGGGCCTGATGCTGGAAAATACGATTGGCTGTAATCTCGATTGTCCCGGTTGTATTCGCAAGGAAGTAGTGGTGGGACGGAGAAAGATGACATTAGGTCTGGATGAACTGGATCAGGTGTCTTCCGGCCTTTCCCGGCTGGGGCTTAAAAAGCTGTATTATTTTAACCGCGGGGAACCTTTTATGTCCTCGCGAATTCATGAAGAAATGCAGCTGATGAAAAAATACAACCCTGATATTCACATCAATACATCGACCAATGGAACATTGCTGAACTCGGAGGCTAAGCGGGAGGCGGCCTTGATGATGGATGAGATCGAGTTTTCCATAGACGGGTGCGATCAGGAGTCGTTGGAGCGCTATCAGAAGGGCGGCTCATTCGAGCGGTCGTATAAAAATATGAAGGCACTGGTTGCGGCTCGCGATGCAGCAGGGAGGACCTCTCCGATCATTGAATGGAAATATGTGCTCTTCAGGTGGAACGATAAACCGGGTCAGATTCAGCAGGCGATTCAGTTGGCAAAGGCCGCCGGGGTTGATTTTATTTCTTTCTGGCCGACCAATAGTCCTTTCTATGGAATCTCCTGGCGATACAGACTAGGTGCATTCCGGAATATAGGAAAGAAAACCTGGAAGGGCCGTGAGGTTTGGTTTGTTCCTGAATCAGGTAGTTCTGAGCCACAGATGAACGCAGATTAACGCTGATATTTTTTACGAGAGATGAAATTCTTTATTATTACTCCCAGTTTCAATCAGCTGGACTACCTCAAGCGTTGTATCGCGTCGGTAAGGGATCAAGCAGCGCCTGTGGTGCAGAGGGCAGACAACTCAACCTCTGGAAGTGAATCTTCGATTCATGTTCATCACCACATTCAGGATGGAGGAAGTTTTGACGGGACGGTTGAGTGGCTGGGGCGCTACGCGCAAGAGATCGGAGATCAGAGGGCAGAGGTCAGCGCTCCTAACGCCCAGTGCCCAGTGCCCAGTGCCTATGCCTTTACTTACGAAAGTGCTCCGGACGATGGGATGTATGATGCGTTGAACAAGGGGGTTGAGCAAGTGCTCAGAGGGCAGAGGACGGAAGACGGAGGTCGGAAAGCAGAGGACAAAGGACCGACAGCGGAAGAAGGAGGGCGGAGATCTGAGGACTGTCCCGACAACCAACTACCATCAACCAACAGCCCGCGCGATAGCGTGTTCGCTTGGTTGAATTGCGATGAGCAGTATCTGCCGGGAACCTTGGACAAGGTTGCCCGCTATTTCCGCGAGCATCCTGGCATCGACTTCGTCTATGGGAGTACATTGCTGGTGGATGCGGAGGGTAAGCTGATCAGTTGCCGGAAAAATCCTCCGTTGCGTAA
Organism: Pontiellaceae bacterium B12227; assembly: GCA_029432775.1. Taxonomy (GTDB): domain Bacteria; phylum Verrucomicrobiota; class Kiritimatiellia; order Kiritimatiellales; family Pontiellaceae; genus Pontiella. The sequence goes on from JAROAZ010000018.1 coordinate 121,532, forward strand.
AATGTACGTGGAATCCGACCATCTATACACGCAAAGCGCCTCGATGTTTTTTCGCACAAATATTTTTGAGCAAGGGCTTCGATTTGATACCACATGGAAGGCGGTGAGCGATTGTGACTTTGTGCTTCAGCTGCTCAATTTCGGTTTTAAGTCGGGGCGTATGGATACCTATCTTTCAACCTTCACGATGACCGGTGACAACCTCAGTGCAAATGACATTGGATGGAGTGAGCTTGAAAAATGGCGGTCTAAAGCGTCACGACTTATTCGCTCATTAAGTCTGCTGTTTCGCGGGTGCAGATTCCTGGAAAAATTAGTGTCGGGGGGATTCTTTCAGAAGTTCCCGTTGGACTATGCGCTTTATGCCGGTGATGATCTCAAGATAAGAACATGTTTCCGGGCGAACTCCGGTACAACGCGGTTTGTGAGCTGGAAGCGATGATTTTTTACAACCGCTACGGTGAACCGTGCTGACCGACGGGAATGGGTGTTAAAATAACCGGATAGTGGCCTTTATTTCTTTCCTCGTCTCCCCATCTCTAACGAGTGAAATGAGTGGTTGTAGAAATATTTTACAACCGTTCGCTATGCTCTCTAGAGGGGCCCTTCGGGCAGAGGGGTAGAGAGTGTTTTAGAGTAAGCGGTGCTGTTCATGAACAGTATTCCTGCGAAGCAGGGTTGGTTGATGTAGAAATCGAGAAAAGTAAACGCGTTTTCTTTTTCGCTTTCTATATCTACCCCTCACCGTTTATTTTTTCTCGGTCTGTCTCCCGTTCTCTAACGAGTAAAACGAGTGGTTGTGAATAATAGTTCTGTTAAGCGTTTCTCGCGGAGCCCCGTCTTTAGGGGGGACTCTCTCTCTGTCCTCAAGTGAGTGGAATGAACGGGTGGTAAAAAATATACGCCGTTAAATATATTCTCAAAAGAATGACTGAAAATTCAAAATTTAAATTGGTCGTCGTAGGTCAGACACCGCCACCGTTCAACGGTCAGACCAAAATGATCGAGGTGATGCTTAATGGCCTTCGAGGTAAAGTCGACCTTCGGTTTGTCAGAATGGAGTTTAGCGATTCGGTCAGCAGTGCGGGAAAGTTTTCGGTCGGGAAAATAGGACATTTGCTGGGACTGATTGTTCGGGCATGGAAGGCTCTTGGTTTTCGGCGCAATTGCTTCCTCTATTATCCTCCAGCATCTCCTAATTTTATTCCTGTCCTAAGAGACATTCTTTTCCTATTGGCAGTTCGGCCCTTTTGCCGCGGGTTAATCCTTCATTTCCATGCGGGGGGCGTATCCCGTTATGCGGGAGAGCACCACGTTCTCAGGTTTTTCATGCAGTTGGCTTACGGGAGAATGGATCTGGGCATTGTGAACGGGGCATCCTGTCCGGATGATCCGGGGTATTTTAAGGCAAAGAAAACCGCCATCATACCGCATGGCATTGACATGGAAATAGCATTGACGAAACAGGCTTCATGCAAGTCTGACTGTTTACACATTCTGAATGTTGGGATTCATACTGAAGAAAAGGGGCTTTTTGCATTGCTGGATACTGCGAATGAACTAGCCAATCGAAATAGTAATTTTATCATGCACACTGTGGGCATGTGGTATTCCGATGAAGAGGAGCGAAGATTTCTTGAGTTGCGAAAAACCTATGGTTTGGAAAATCAGGTCATTTGCTGCGGGCAGAAAACCGGGGAAGACCTTTGGCAGGAATATGCATGGGCAGATGTGCTGTTTTTCCCTACCCATTATTCCTGGGAAACCATGGGGATTGTTCAACTTGAGGCCATGGCACATGCTTTGCCGGTCGTTGCTTCGGATTGGCAGGGACCCAAGGATGTAGTCATAGAAGGGGTAACCGGATTCTTGTGCCCGTACGATCAACCGAAGGTTTTTGCTGATTGCCTAGAAAAATTAACAGATGATGAGTGGCTCAGGAGTCGAATGGGGCAGGCCGGTCTTAAACGATATCAGACGAATTATACTGAAACCGTTTTTATTAATCGTTTGGAAGAGGAGTTTTCTGCTCTCCTGCATTGAAGATGAATACCATGAAAAATCCTGTTTTATCCCTATTGCTCAAACTGGGCGGCGGACAGCGCGAGAAGCGCATGGCCCGCATGCTTGACCGTATTCGTTTCAAAGATGGAATGCGGGTGTTGGATGTCGGCGGTTCCGGAGATTGGAACTGGGAGAGCGTCGATGCTGATATCTCTATCACTACAATTAATCTCTATCCCGCAACCGAGGTCAGTCTGGAAAATTATGTGCAGGGTGATGCCTGTGACATGCATATGTTCCAGGATGGAGAATTCGATCTGGTTTTTTCGAATAGTGTGATCGAACACCTTCCTTCAAAAGATCATCAACAGCGGATGGCCGCTGAAATTAAACGGGTAGGGAAAACGTATTGGGTGCAGACACCGAATAAGCATTTTCCTTTGGAACTGCATCTATGCTGCCCTTTTATTCAGTATTTCCCCGTAAAATTTCGGATAGCCTTTGCCAAAATATGGCCGTTTTCGTTCGAAAAAATGAGGGGTCGCACGGAGGGGGCTGTGGCGGATGCACAAGCAATTCTGCAGACAAAGAAGCAGTTTAACGTATTGTTTCCCGGAACGAAATTAATTTGTGAGAAGTTTATGGGAATGACTAAGAGTTTAATTGTGATCGGGGAGCATAATGAGTAAATGGGTTTTTAAGTGGGGAAGATGGCTGTTTCCAGTGATTGGATGCATCGTGCTGTTTCTATTTATTCATGTGTTGCAGAAATTCGGGGGATTGACCCTGCCGGCCTTGAGCAAGGGGGCGCTGGCAGCGGTTTGTGGAATTACATTTTTCGGGTATTTGCTACAACTCAAAATTCTGAACCGGATCGGTGGCTGGGCGGTCGTTTTTGTGGCGGCCATCATTGTTGTGGCGACCCTTTTGCCGAAAGAAACGATGAACGCGTATCCCGGCAAAGCTTCCGTAACGGCAACGGAAGATTTTGATTCGGCCTGGAAGGCGATCTATGGCAAGGATCTTTTTTCCGAGTTCAGTCTGCACGAGAATCTGATGCAATATCTGGAAAGTCTGGCCCGGTTTGATATACACCGCGCGGGGCAGATCGGCCTTTTCGGTCTGTTCGGAATTGCGTTGGGAATCTGTTTTCTTTTTCCGATCGATCCTTCGAAATGTTGGAACTATGGCGGGCGTGTACTTCTCTTGCTTCTGGTGGGGTTTCTTTGGTCCCTGCAACTGGAGTTGCTGCAGGTGCTTTCTCCAACCAGACCGGTTTCCTTTACCGATTTCATAGAGAGTCTGATTGGAGTAACGGGGGGCGTGCTGGTCTTTGCTCTTTTTAATATCGCCTATATTACCCGCAAAAAATCGCTGGCGGACCGGCGGTTTAACATTCTCGGTGTCGGCATTGATGCGGTGAATATGGATGACTGCCTGGATCTGTTCGAAGAAATAATTGGAGACAAGGCATTAGGCACGGGGCATGAGGCAGTAGGGACTGCAGAGTGTGGGAGTGATGGAGTAGAGGAGTGCGGTGAAACCGCTTTGGAGTGCGGTGACTCGTCACCGCTTTCAGACCAGACGGATAGTTCGGCATATGCATACCCAAGTCAGGACGAGACGGGATCGCTGGATCTGGGGGGGAAGAGTTCCGGTATGGGGGTATCGGAGTCGGGGAGTAAGGGGG
>JAROAZ010000190.1 GCA_029432775.1 Pontiellaceae bacterium B12227
TCGATCACTGCTTATACAGATGGCACTTGGTATAATACGGTGATTCAAAGCGTAGGATCTTCTACCAATATAAATATCTGGATTTCGGAAGAAGGCGGCACGTTGACTCAGGTTGCAACAGATATTGACCCGACAAACGACAGGTTTATGCTAGAGCAATGGATTTTCGGAGCCAACCGTGCCAAAAACGCGCGTGGCACCTTTGACCTGGCAAACGCCAAGATATATGACGATGCCAGTGCGAGTGTCGCCGGCTTGTTTGCTGAAGGTTCGGGCTATGTTTTCGTTCCTGAGACCAATGCGGTCATCCATTCCTTTGATGCTTTACCCACATTTTTTGACTCGGGG
>JAROAZ010000191.1 GCA_029432775.1 Pontiellaceae bacterium B12227
TCGATCACTGCTTATACAGATGGCACTTGGTATAATACGGTGATTCAAAGCGTAGGATCTTCTACCAATATAAATATCTGGATTTCGGAAGAAGGTGGCACGTTGACTCAGGTTGCAACAGATATTGACCCGACAAACGACGGGTTTGTGCTAGAGCAATGGATTTTCGGAGCCAACCGTGCCAAAAACGCGCGTGGCACCTTTGACCTGGCAAACGCCAAGATATATGACGATGCCAGTGTGAGTGTCGCCAGCTTGTTTGCTGAAGGTTCGGGCTATGTTTTCGTTCCTGAGACCAATGCGGTCATCCATTCCTTTGATGCTTTACCCACATTTTTTGACTCGGGG
>JAROAZ010000192.1 GCA_029432775.1 Pontiellaceae bacterium B12227
AGCCGGATCATCCGCGTGGCCGACGGCAAGGTGACCTTCAAATACCAGCGAAGCAGTTCCAAGGTCTGGAAAACGATGAGCCTCACGATTTTCGAGTTCATGCGCCGCTACCTCCAGCACGTGCTGCCCCACGGGTTCACAAAAGTGCGGCACTACGGATTCCTCGCGCCCAACTGTCGCGTATCGCTCGACCGAATCCGCACGCTCATCTGTGCGCTCTACGAACTGATCGTAAAGGTGCTGCCGGCAAAAAAGCCCGCGTGTTCCAAACCCTGGAAATGCAAAACCTGCGGCGGGCTCATCCGTTGGCGCGAGTTTATCCCGTGCCCGCGCGGGGCCGGGTAATG
>JAROAZ010000193.1 GCA_029432775.1 Pontiellaceae bacterium B12227
CCTGCATGCCTCACCCGTCAATGCTCTAGAAACAGCCTCCTTCTGTGTGCTAGTAAACTCGGCCTGAACCTGCGTCACGTTATCCAGCTCAGCGATATATCGCATCACACCGGGGAATGAACCAATCTCACTGATTTCAACACTCACCTTCCGAGATACGGTATAGCCCATGATTTCGAGCCCTTCGTAGTTATCACCTCTTCGGTGCGTCGGTGTTTTGTTGATGTCACGAGCTGTGATCGCAGATGTGGGTATACTGTACTTTTCGCTGAGTGTTTTAAGTAGCTGCCCACCGACTGACTCAACCACCGCTACTGCATTCGATGCCGTCTCGTTATAATGATTT
>JAROAZ010000194.1 GCA_029432775.1 Pontiellaceae bacterium B12227
CCTGCATGCCTCACCCGTCAATGCTCTAGAAACAGCCTCCTTCTGTGTGCTAGTAAACTCGGCCTGAACCTGCGTCACGTTATCCAGCTCAGCGACATATCGCATCACACCGGGGAATGAACCAATCTCACTGATTTCAACACTCACCTTCCGAGATACGGTATAGCCCATGATTTCGAGCACTTCGTAGTTATCACCTCTTCGGTGCGTCGGTGTTTTGTTGATGTCACGAGCTGTGATCGCAGATGTGCGTATACTGTACTTTTCGCTGAGTGTTTTAAGTAGCTGCCCACCGACTGACTCAACCACCGCTACTGCATTCGATGCCGTCTCGTTATAATGATTT
>JAROAZ010000195.1 GCA_029432775.1 Pontiellaceae bacterium B12227
GGCGATACTCATTTGTTGATTTCCACCAACGGCTTGCTCCGCACAGGGAGTGGCATGCTGGTTACGGGCAGCAATAGTGTTGTTGGAGTTCTTGCAGGCGGGTGCTTGGCAAATGGCGGTGCGTTAGCGATTACAAACTCAGGAACAACCTCTTTGCTGGTTGATGATGGCATCTTCTCGAATGCGGGTGCGTTATCAGTCATTGGCTCGGATACCCTGGACCTTAGGGTTGCTGGCGCGAGTGCGGAACTGACTGCACAAGGCGATGTGACTCTGGCCGGAACGGACATCTCGATTGACCTACTCGATGGGGCCATGCTGACCAACAGCGGGGCATTT
>JAROAZ010000196.1 GCA_029432775.1 Pontiellaceae bacterium B12227
AATAACCGACTCCGGTAAACGAGGCATAGCCGCCGCCGGCGTTCAGGGAAACACCACCAGCTCCTGCTGTATTTGTCGCATCATATTCAGTCAGCGCATTGCCGTTACCCGTTGAATCGTTGAGCATATCACCGTCGGTCATGTCGTACTCAGCGACCAGCGCTGCGTTGGCTGCCAGTGAGGCCATGATAACAACGGCAGAAAAAGCCTTAATTTCCATCCATTTACTCTTCACGATGCATCTCCTCTTGTTAATAGAATCCATGATGTGCCTATTCATCGCCACTGCGATTAACTTTCCTTCCGGCTTGCACCTTCCTCCGATGTTTT
>JAROAZ010000197.1 GCA_029432775.1 Pontiellaceae bacterium B12227
TTCAGGTCGGCCTGGAAATAACTGGCGAACCCGTTGCCCCCGGACCCGTCGAAATGCGCACTCAGTCCATCTGGATTCGTTGTGATGTTTGCCGCCCCTCCAAGGGGGCCGGCCAATGTATAGCCGTTTCCGGAGGAATCATCAGCCAGGTCCCCGTCGGCAAAGTCATAGATGGCGATGGGCTGTGCATAGAACGGGTTCTGCGCAGTCTCGCTGGAAGCCTGCACCCCCGCCTCCAGCCAGATATTGCTCGAAGAGGCCGACTGTATGCTGAAGGATGCCAGGGAGGACGGCAGCAGGGCGGATGCAAGCTGCTGGGTATACACGCC
>JAROAZ010000198.1 GCA_029432775.1 Pontiellaceae bacterium B12227
AACCCGTTGGGCGCTTTTGCGGTCTATGAAGTGGTTGACGGGGACCGGGAGGACTCCACGCTGCTGGACTTGTGGACGATGGAAGGGCTGCCGCATCCGGCCGTGACGGGTGCCTGGGACCGAGCAACGGCTGAAGTCTGGCTGGACGACTGGATTAATCTTGCCTATGACGCTAGCTATCTTAACATTGAGGCAACAGATTTGGCAGAACACTATGCCTATTTGCCGTACATAACTCCGATGAACGGCCGGGCGATCTATCTATGGAATCCAATTTGGCGCGGTGAATATTGGTTGCGCTACCGTCAGAATGACGAAATCAATC
>JAROAZ010000199.1 GCA_029432775.1 Pontiellaceae bacterium B12227
GTCGCTATGCGGGAGCAACTGATGGCTGTTCCCGATTGGAGCGGAAGTGCTATGCGTGTTGTTCCCGACCCTTCCGCATGGAATCCGAATTTCAGTTGGATGCTGATTTTTGGATGGTTGCTGATCTACAGCATTGAGCTATCCACCTCCGGCGGCTTCATGGGCCAGCGCATTTATGCATCAAAGGATGAAAAGAATGCGTCGCATTCGATCCTCTGGTTCGGTTTTTGCTACTACGTGCTGAACGGCTGGCCCTGGATTGTAACGGGCCTGGCATCCATTATCATTCTGGGGGCAACCAATGAGGCAGCCGGACTGGAAAA